>DATDRD010000687.1:0-4954 GCA_035291925.1 Anaerolineales bacterium | reverse complement strand
GACCCCTTCCCCTTTTTCCCCTCCCTGAACAACATCATCGCAGATATCCGTTTCAGGATGGGCTGCCGAAAGATTACATTTTTCCTTCTCCACCCACGGCTGTGCAGCCATGATCCGGTCCGTGGCCAGCGCATGCACCTTTTGGATCTCGGTGCGTGCCAGTCTCAAAGCGTTATACGAAACGCCGCGCCCATCACAGGGTCTCGAAACCAATCCGGTCGTGTCACCTGCAGCGATCTGGGTCTTCGTGCGGCCATACAATCGTGTAGATGTCCATCTCGGGCAATCTTCATTCGCACCAAGATATTGCTCCAGGTTCTTTGCAATATCCCAGGCGCTTTTCTGATTTGCAATCCCATCCATCAGCACCCGGTTGATCCCCTCCCGGCTCTCGCGGTCCCACTTCCAGATTCGTCCGGAGAGATTCATCCCGTCACCATACAAATGCTCCGCCGCTATATCCAGCAGCATTTGCAACTGCCGTTCGAACACTCCCCCACTGCTTCGAGCCTCTTCCAAAGGATTTTCTTCGCGCTCTTTGCGTTCTTCGCGGTTCAAAAGATTTGGAATAACCAATCGCTCATGAAATACCGCCATCACTCCAAACGGGATCGACGCCGCCTCCCGCCTCACCGCCTGCAATTCATCCTGCCATTCCTTGAACAGATCTCCCCACATCTTCAGCATTTCAGTCTGGACACTGTAGCCGCTCGTCCCATCCAGCACCTGGCCCTTGCCGGCTTTCTTCAGGATCAACGCTTGAACTTTTTCACCAAAGTCCATTATTAGCTCATGCGTTCTGCCTGTGAAAAATAATTGCAAACGTATTACCGCCTTGAACGAAGCCTGGTACATCCGTCCCAGCGCGATCTTATCCAGCTGATCGATCAACTTGTCAGCCTTCGCCTTTTCGGTCAGATCAATGTGTTGCAATAAAACCGTCATTCTTTTTCCTTCGTGTTCCTTCGTGTTCTTCGTGGAAAATCACTAAATTGAAATTCCTTGCAAACTCTTCGCGAACTGCTCCGCGCTGATACCATCCGAGTTGAGAATATCCACATCTACATTCCGCAGATACAGCGCCGCAATGGATTGGATGATCTCCTCCTTCACACCCAGCACCCGCAGCCTGGCCAGTGCATCGCTCAGGTCACGCAGGTCTGCCGGCGTCAGCTTCTTCGCCAGGCGCCACACGATCTCATACTTCACATTGGCAGGCAGGATTCCCTTCAACAGCCACTGGCGTTCCAGCAATGGCTTTAGGAACTCTTCTGTGACCCATTCCCTGCCATCGTCGAGTGATTCGTCGTACTCGTCCTTTTTCTCGCCCAGGATGTCCCTGTTGAGTCCCTCGCCATATGCCACCAGCTCCATCGGGACATCGGACGCCGCGAACATCGTCGCCACCTGGTGCAGGATGTCGTTGATCTCATTCAGATGCGCATCGCCCTGGATCGCCGTGATCGAGCCTGGCTTGTTCGAGAACAGGTCCAGATGCGCTGCGGTGGGAGTATCCAGCGCTTTCTGGTTCATCTCCTTATAAGCCTTGACATCAGACTCATTGCCCTCGACGACATGCAGCAATCTCATGCCTGCCCGCACCTTGCGCCGCACAGCCATATCCGTTTCACCCTCGCTCACGCGCTTGAATGATCCCGTTGCCGATGCCCACATCGGGACCCCGTAACGGCTTTCATCGTCATGCTCCCAGCGGGCATGGATGATCTGCCACTCCGGAAAAAAGACCGCATCTTTCGGGATGCCAAAGCCCGTGTACATTTCGTCCACCATGTAAAACGCTCGCTGCGGATCGTCCAGCTTGTCCGCGTTATTGCTGTTGCGCCGCATTCTCAGGGTGGGCTTGCGGCTCACTTCGACGATGTTCAACTCTCCATCGACGACATTTTCATAGAACGAATCACCATCGCGACCGGTCAGGCGCACCACGTCCTGCAATTTCTTATTCAAACCGAGCCGTGTCTGCAGCTCCGTTGCGATCTGCTTTGCCAGTTCATCCTTCGTTTTGACAAGGAAGCCAGCCTTCACCAGGTCCGTCGAGTACATTCTCAGCGCCTTCTTCACACGTGGATCTGTTGCGTACATTTGCCTGCAGGTCTTGATGATCGCCATCCGGTCCCGGTCTGACTTCAGCTTCTGATACTCGGCCACAATGGACTGCTGTGCAACTGGCGCGGCGGTCGTTTCGCCATTCGCAGATGGCGGATTGAAAAAGGCATTGATTCTTTGTTGTAAACTAGGCATTAGTTAATCCTGGTTACTGATCTCTGACAGCTGACCGCTGAAAGCTGACCGCTATCTGAACACATCCTGAACCATGCGTTCCAATTTCGGAAAATTTTGTTCCATCGTGCTCATAATGATTGCATAGCGGCCGCCGTTCGATGTTTCCAAAAATTTGCCATAAAAAACCGTGTGCCCCAGCGTGATGATCAACGTATCTTTATCTCCGCTTTCCACAGCCACGTCGCTCATCTCGGATTTTGCTTCCGGTGTCACCTCGCCGGTGATCGACTCGAGTCCGAAACCGTCCACCGCAAAGAACAGCCCGCCGCGTGCATTGCCGGTCCGGTCTTCCCAGACCGCGTTCTCCCTGGCTTCGTTCTGGACGAGCTGCCCCCAGTAATTTGCCACAGCCTGGATCGCAATCAAAGCCTTCCGGCCATAATCATCCAGACCCTTTGCAATCACCTTCGGCGAAACAACCCACTCGAAACCAGTTTTCATCATCTTCTCCAATCAATCAGTGGGTCAGGGGTCATACAACCTCGAACACGAACGCGCCGAACTGCGGGAACGCGGTTTCAACCGCTGTACTCCCTATGCGTGCCGCTACCGTGTGAGAGGCGGCGCGCATGTCCACAATTCCATTCGTCAAAACCACATCATTGAAATAGTCCTGTGCGTTGTGAAGTGTTCCAGTTTTGCCTATGTCAACGCTATCAAATTCCTGCGGGTTGAATATGGCAATGTGTGCGCCCGTTCGAGTAGGAAAGATAAATACCTTTGTCTCTGTTTGTGTGGTGAATACGTTGCCGGATTGCATCACGTTCACCGATGCCAGATCAATGACAAACCCGTTGGGAGCGTAGTTATTTGTCAATGTAATATCATTGCCTTTCAGGAATGCGCTTCCTGCCCCCTCCAGAAATACATTCTCGTCCACAACACAGATATAAGCTCTCCTGCCTCCGCCGCCTCCCAAATGGAATTGTTTCCCCTGATTTCTGAAACAGATGTTTTTGCGAATATCGTAAAAATTTATGTTGCTGTTTTCGGTGTAGGCATGGAATCCATATCCATATTGACCCCACATAATATTATTGTGGTGGTACTGAGTTGGCGCGGCATTCTGGGTATAGATGGCGTGTCCGTGACCCCGATCTGATGACAGCCAGCCGCAGTTATAGATCAGGCATTCAAAAAAACCTCCGTCTGAGTTTTCCACCCACGACCCATTCAGTCCGGTGTCATGCAGGATGCAACCTGTCATCTTGTTGCCAGGGCCGCGCATGTTCACGCCATGACCGGGATTGACACCCAAAGGAACTTCATCCCTGTTTTTCCAGCCTGAGTAAAAAATCTCTAAATCCAGCCACTCGGTATATCTCCCGTCGATCGTCAGTGATCCATCAATGATCGGATGCTCACCGGGATATGGGATGATTTGTATGGGTTTATCTTTTGTCCCTGCCAGAGTGACGAGAAAATCACCCGCATATGTCCCGCCGCGCAGAATCAGCCTGTCGCCAGGAATTACCCTGCTACTGGCAATCACGTCATTTAGTGCAATCGGGTTATCTATCGTTAGTCCGCTCATGGTATTACATAAATATCTGCTGGCTCGAAATGCTCCGTAAGTCCTTGGTCTGGCGGCGGTTCTGGCGGCGGCTCTCCGCCATCTAAGGGTTTACGGTAACAACCCCAACCGTATTTCCTGCAAGCGCATTGAAACCATGCACCTGCAAACCCATGCCACTATTGACAATAGTGGCATCTGTGCCAACCTGTGAGCCATTGTAGAATAACCGATGGGTCGTGCCACTCACAACGCATTTTAGCTCTGCCCCTGCGACGTATGTTATTGCTCCTGATTTGTCAACGGCATACGTTCCTGCAATCCGACTAACCAATTTGGCGGTATTGTCCACTCTGTTTACATTGAGCAAAACAAAATTGTTATCATCCAGGTATTCGAGCAATATCCCGCATTGTGTGGCATTTGCCAGAGTCGGGTGGCAGATATAAGTGCCGTTCTTCACGACTGTTGTTCCGAGCAGTGAACGCATGGACGAGAATGTAATTGCCTTCCCGCTTACGTCATCTACCAGGAAGTTTGCACCTCCACCCGAAGAACGGACGCGCCCGCTTCTATTCGCGGAAGTAATACGACCCGTTGACACAACCTGCACCCATGACCCTGTAACGGCGGATGAAGCTGTGATTTCACCGGCTGGTTCCAAGAATTGGGCGGTGCCGGAGGTGATATTGAACCACGCAGATAATTGATACCAGCCTATTGCCCCAAAGCAGTTGTTGAATGTCCCAATACCCTCGGAGCCAGTATCCACGATTATCAACTGACTCTTGCTCCCACCGTGAGCTGTTGCGCTTTCATTGAGCGTATCTGTCCCATTCGTTTCGCATCCGCTGTTATTCCAATTTGGCGCAACCATAACCGTTCCGCCGCCGCCACTCGACTCATCTTCATACGTTCCCTCAAAGCCTGGGTTGGTGATGAGTTCGCTTCCAAGCGAGGGTGTAATGGCAGGCGCGGTTTGCGTTGTCGCAAAGATGACAAGCTGGCTCGCGACTGTGTTTGCATTGCCCGCTGCGTCAATTGCTACTCCTGCCGCCACATCAGCGGTTACGTTTCCAATTGCCGTAGGTGTCACGTCACAGGTGTAAACCGCGCCGCTTCCACCCAAGGCGGCTT
>DATDRD010000686.1:0-2157 GCA_035291925.1 Anaerolineales bacterium | reverse complement strand
TTTGGTTCCACAGCGGCTTGTGTGTAGCCGACAACCTTTGCGAGGGGTTTGAGATTATTTTTTTCTGCATAGGCGCGTGAGGCGACCGCAACTGCGGCCCCGCCATCGTTCATTGGGGAGGAATTTCCCGGCGTCACTTTTCCATCCGCTTTGAATGAGGGCTTGAGTTTTGCCAGTGCCTCCAGCGATGTATCCCTGCGCGGGCCTTCATCTGTGTCAACGGTGTGCACTTCACCTTTTCGTCCGGGCACTTGAACCGGAACGATCTCAGCTTTGAACTTTCCCGCTTCCTGAGCCGCGACAGCTTTCTGATGAGACTGCAGCGCAAACTGGTCCATCGCCGCGCGCGTCACTTCGTACTCGTCTGCGATAAATTCGGCCGCGTTTCCCATGCCCCAGTTCTCAAACGGATCCCACAGACCATCCTTGAGCAGGGCGTCGGTGAGCGGTTGATCCCCGAACTTCAACTCTCCCGAACGACCTGTGATCAGATAGGGCGCGCGGCTCATGGACTCAAACCCACCGGCGACGAAGAGGTCCGCGTCCCCCGCACGAATAGCCTGCGAAGCGAACATGACGGCTTTCAATCCCGAGCCGCAGACCTTGTTGATCGTGCTTGCGCCGACTGTTGGCGGGATGCCGGCCAGGATTCCCGATTGACGCGCCGGAGCCTGGCCCTCGCCTGCCTGCACAACATTGCCCATGATCACTTCTTCGATCTCGTCGGGGTTGACCTGTGCGCGTTCCACTGCGGCTTTGACAGCAACTGCCCCGAGGTTGGTTGCCGGTACACCGCCTAACGAACCCTGAAACTTTCCGATTGGCGTGCGCGCCGCGGATAGAATGACGGCTTCGGTTTCTTTAGCCATTGCTCCTCCTGTGCGAATGTATACGAATCAATTATAAAGCCAATGGGTTTTGCCATTGTTATCTTCTTGGGCCATGCTCTTCTTGCTTTGAGTATTGCTCAAATGCAATCTCAGACCGCGATATTTCCAGGTCAAGCGCAGGGTCGCAGACCCTGCTGGAGCACAACTTACTCCTCAATGTGTTTCATTGCCTCACGCCTGCTCAATGGATGGAGCCGCGTGGCTTTCACGAATTTCCTTACCGCATTCGGGTTGGTCCAGGCATATTGCCTCAGCGCCCAGCCAATGGCTTTATTGATGAAGAACTCTTTCGAGTCCAGGTTCTCGCGGATGATGTCACATAACAGTTCAAAGTCGGTTTCGTTTTTGTAGCCCAGTTGAAACAAGATCGTTGTCCGTCTCAGCCAAAAGTTATCAGATGCGCGCCATTTGGTGAGATACTTTTCGCGCATATCCGGGAAGCGGCGAAAGTGTGTTCCCAGTGTGCCGCCTGCGATACTGTCCACCGTATCCCACCAGGATTTATGGGTGAGCGCATATTCGATGATCCTTGTTGATTTTGGCAGCAATTGATTATCCAGCCTGCTCATGAGACTGACACCAAGGTATTGGAATTCGCGCTGGGGCAACGGCCACAATTCGCGAACGATCCGATCCAGGTCAGTTACAGGCGGCAATCCATGTTCGGAAAGGAATTGTTTGAATAACACTTTGAACTGCGGCGACTTGATGCCCAGGTAGTCGAACTGATCGCGCATGTATTTCTTCATCGGCGCGGCCTGAGTTGGATCAGCATGCTTTTCGAACAAAGCTTTCAAGGGGATGACGTAGGGGTGCATGAGAAACCTTCCTTTGCAGGTAATTGCGTCTCCTGTAACTTTACTCCTTTTCCAAATTCAACAATACTGATGTTTGTCACCAATTGCTGCAAAAGATTCCTGCTCTCACGGTACAGGCGTATCAATTGGATCATACGGCTGGACGAATTGAATCAGCCATTGATTATTTCCTTGATCGGTAACAGAAGAATATGGCGTGACAATGTGAATCCAGGTACGCCCCGGATGTAAAGGGATAAGATTATGGCGCGCGTCCACAAAGTGCATCGGGCGCAGGAGGCCGGTTCTCCTTTCCCATGCGCGGTTTTCTGTAGACCAAAAGATCTTGAAAGCCTGCCCATCGCGGAACAGGTAGGCGGGGCGTTTTTGTCCCAGACTGAAATCAACTTCAAGTTGATTGTGGCGAAAGCGGATGTGCTCGGCAAGGACAACGACCACATTTTCAAACG
>DATDRD010000685.1:0-3186 GCA_035291925.1 Anaerolineales bacterium | reverse complement strand
GCCCTCAACCTGCCAGGCTTACACACATTGACCGAATGGCTCGAGCATACAATCGAAGTCCATGCAGGAGAGTTTGTCTGGGGCGTTGCAATCATTTCAACCATTCTTGCGTTGCTCGGCATCTGGATCTCGTGGCTTATCTATGGACGGACTCCACTCAAGGCTGGTCGGCCTGATCCTTTGAAGGAGCGGCTGGGTGCGGTCTTCACGGGCATGGAAAACAAATGGTACGTGGATGAACTTTATCAGGCAATGATCATCACACCCTTTGCCAAAATATCCCAGTTTCTCGCGGATGTTATTGACTGGCGCTTCTGGCACGACTGGTTCCATGAGACGGTCATTGCGGGAACCTACAACTGGGTTAGCAATGTTGCGCTCAACCGCTATGCCGACCAACAGGGCATTGATGCCTTCGCGAATGGCCTGGGCGATGTGACGCAATGGTTATCGGCGACCATGCGCAAGGTCCAGAATGGATTCGTGCGTTCGTACGCGCTTTCCGTACTGTTGGGTGTTGTCCTGATCGTCGGTTATCTGATTTTGAAATAACTCGTAGAAACGAGGATAAAACATGAATTTTTTTCTGCAGCCTTTGACTCTTCTCACCTTCTTCCCATTGGTGGGTGTACTGATTTTGTTCTTCATCCCCAGCGACAGGAAAGATGCTTTGCGCTGGACTGCGCTTGGTGTAAGCCTGGTGACCTTTGGCATCTCGATCTGGGTGTTGACGATGTTCAACGCCTCCAACCCGGACCTGCAACTGGTCGCCCAATATGACTGGATTACCGTGGCTGGATGGAACATCCAATATTACCTGGGCGTGGATGGGCTCAGCATCCTGCTCGTTTTGCTGACCACCTTCCTGACGCCGATCTCCATCCTTTCCACGTGGACCGCCGTCGAAGAGCGCGTCAAGGATTTCATGATTTTCTTTCTGTTGCTTGAAGTGGGCATGACAGGCGTTTTCCTTGCACAGGATTTATTCCTCTTCTATATTTTCTGGGAATTCACGCTTGTCCCCATGTATTTCCTGATCGGCATCTGGGGCGGACCGCGTCGCATCTATGCCGCGATCAAATTCTTCCTCTATACAATGGCCGGTTCCATATTGATGCTGCTTGCCATCCTGTGGCTTGGCATTTACGGCCGGACCTTCGCCGTGCCTGATTTGATCACACAGGGAAATATTCCCGCGAATGTTCAAATGTGGCTTTTCCTTGCGTTCACGGCCGCGTTCGCCATCAAGGTGCCGATGTGGCCTTTGCATTCCTGGCTGCCCGATGCCCATGTGGAAGCGCCAACGGCCGGCTCGGTCATCCTGGCGGGCGTCCTGCTGAAGATGGGTACTTACGGTTTCCTGCGCTTCAATATTCCGCTCTTCCCCGAAGCTTCCATCCAGGCTGCTCCGTGGATCGCCCTCTTTGCAACCATTGGAATCATCTATGGCGCGGCGGTTTCCTATGCACAGGCGGATGTCAAGAAACTGGTTGCGTATTCCTCCGTGAGCCACCTGGGTTTCGTGATGCTGGGACTGTTCGCCCTCAACTCACAGGGCATGCAGGGTGCGATTTTGCAGATGGTCAATCATGGTCTCAGCACTGGGGCATTGTTCCTGCTCGTCGGCATGATCTACGAACAGACCCACACGCGCGAGATCAAAGTCTATGGCGGGCTGTGGAAGATCACTCCCATCTTTGGAACGATCATGCTGATCGTCTCGCTCTCCTCGATGGGTCTGCCCGGCCTGAATGGTTTTGTCGGCGAGTTCGCCATCCTGCTCGGCGCGTTCGGTTCACTGGCCATCGGGAATGCCTGGTACGCGGCGATCTCCGCCCTGGGTGTGATCATGGCGGCAGTGTATATCCTGTACATGTTCCAGAAGATGTTCCTCGGTCCGCAGGGCGAGGTGGTGGATGAAGTGAGGCGGCACGGCCATGGCATCCGCGATCTCAACTGGCGTGAGATTGCCATCATGGTTCCCATTCTGGTCCTCATTTTCTGGATCGGCCTGTATCCCAAACCGTTCTTCGTCCTCATGGCTCCCACGGTGGATAGACTCGTGGCTTCACTCTCAACTGCCGTGATGGCAATGCACTAGAATATCATGACGCCAGTTGACTTCTACACCGTCCTGCCGCTAACCCTGCTGACCGTCTGGGCTTGTGTGCTATTGCTGGTCGACCTCTTCATTCCGAAGGAAAGCAAAGGTATCACGGCTTTGCTCGCGGCTCTGGGGTTGGCGCTGACACTGGGCTTTACACTTTCACAGGTCGGGCGCGAGAACCTGGGCTTCAATGGCATGGTCGTCCTCGATGGCTTCTCGATCTTCGTCAATGCCTTATTGCTCGTCAGTGGCCTTCTCGGTGTGGCACTCGCATATGGCTATGTCAAGCGTATGGGCCTTGAACGAGGCGAATATTATGCATTGATGCTATTCAGCGTTACAGGCATGATGCTGATGGCACAAGCCGCCGACCTGATCGTTGTCTTCCTGGCGCTCGAGCTTCTTTCCATTCCGCTTTATGTTCTCGCCGCGTTCGCGCGTCCCAACGTTGAATCGGAAGAGGCGGGACTCAAATACTTCCTGCTCGGCGCGTTCTCAACGGGATTTGTAGTCTATGGGATCGCGCTGGTCTTCGGTGCAACGGGCACAACCTCCATTATGGGAGTTTTTGCTTCCGCTTCATCCGACGCCTCAGGCCTGCTCCTCACCATCGGCGCGGCCCTCATCCTTGTCGGCTTCGGATTCAAGGTCGCGGCCGTCCCCTTCCACATGTGGACGCCCGATGTCTATCAGGGCGCACCCTCCGCGGTGACCGCCTTCATGTCCTCGGGTGCAAAGATCGCAGGGTTCGCTGCGCTGCTGCGTGTCTTTGCGACAGCATTCCCGTCCATTGCCGCTGACATGACGGATATTCTCTGGGCTTTGGCCGCGCTGACCATGATCCTCGGCAACGTGATTGCCATCGCCCAGACCAATATCAAACGGCTGCTGGCTTATTCCAGCATCGCACAGGCGGGATATATCCTCATGGCCTTTGTTCCTTATGGCAACCCGGACGTTGCGCCCGTTTCAATTGCCGCAGGTCTCTTCTATCTGGTTTCCTATGCTCTCACCAACTTCGGCGCATGGGGTGTGGTCATTGCTCTTGAAAAATCTGAAGGCAGGGGATTGGAGATCAG
>DATDRD010000684.1:0-5393 GCA_035291925.1 Anaerolineales bacterium | reverse complement strand
CACGCTTTGCGTGCGATGATAGGCGCGCGCCGACAAATTGAGTTGCGTCATGCACAGCACGATGTCGCCGCCCGCATCAAACGCTGACCCTCATCCCTTCGACGTTGCTCAGGACAAGCCTGCAACCGGCAAAACTGCCTGATCTCCCCCACGCGCATATCCGCATTACATATGATGTCGGACGAACCATTATTCGAGAAGCGCGTGAGCTGTCTCTCACGCGCGGCTTGCACGCGCGCCCGAATAGACTCAGACGATTCACTCACACGATCCCCGCTCAATTTTTCATAATCAACTCTTGGGACTTCGACGCGGCAAGCCGTATCAATTCTATCGAGCAAGGGACCCGAGATCCGCTTTTGATATTTCGTCACCAGTGCATGTGCGCAGGTACATGGCTTGAGCGAATCACCATAATATCCACATGGGCACGGATTCATGGCCGCGATCAATTGAAAGTTCGCAGAAAAAGTCAATGAGCCTTTGGCGCGGCTGATGGTCACGATCTTATCTTCCATCGGCTGGCGCATCACTTCAAGGACGCGCGTGCCGAACTCGGGGAATTCATCCAAAAACAAGACACCGCGATGCGCCAGGGAGATCTCTCCCGGCTTCGGGATGTTCCCTCCACCCACCAGACCCGCATGGCTAATAGTATGATGCGGCGCACGGAAGGGACGATGTCGAATGAGCGGTGTGCCTGCGGGAAGTTGATCTGCAACAGGATAGATACGTGTTACATCCAAAGACTCTTCGATGCTCATTTCAGGCAGGATGCTGGGCATAGCACGCGCCAGCAATGTTTTACCAGCTCCAGGCGAGCCAACCATAAGGACGTTATGCCCCCCAGCCGCGGCCACTTCGAGGGCGCGCTTGACATGTTCCTGCCCTCTGATCTCGCTGAAATCTGTCGGAACGAACAACGGCTCGAGCTCAGCGCTTGAAGATTGATAAGCCTCGATCAAACGGCGGCCACACAAATGGTCGTAGAGATCCGCAAGCGATTTAACGGGGATAATTTCAAGGTCCGGTATCAAGCCCGCTTCGGGCGCGTCCACTTCAGGCACGAACATCCGCTTGAATCCATTTGAGCGTGCAGTTGCAGCCATCGGTAGGACGCCGCGCGTATGACGGACAGCACCATCCAATGAAAGTTCACCAACGACAATCGTATTTTCAACAGCCTCGAGTGGGAGAAAGCCTGCAAGGATAATCACGCCCAGCGCAATCGGCAGGTCATATGCCGGCCCCTCTTTTCGGACTGAGGCAGGCGCGAGATTAACAACCACGCGGTGACGCGGAAAATGCAAGCCAGCATTCTTCACCGCCGTTTGGACGCGCTCACGACTCTCCTGCACGGCCGCGTCCGGCAAACCAACGATGATAACGGCAGGCAAGCCATTACTGAAATCCACCTCCACTTCGACGATGACGCCTTCGAGACCGATGACAGCACAGGAATATACGCGCGCAAGCATGCAGGCAGTTTAGATGAGGCAGAATAAAATGTCAACACACAGATTGGAAATCTATAACATAACCGGCTTGCCCAGCCGCGCCGACTCAAATAACCCCACTATCATTTCGATGATATCGCGGCTGTCGGCAAGGCTCATACGCGGTTCCTTGCCCAGCAAAACTGCTTCCGCCATATCTTCCACTTCGCCGATATATAATTCTTGATCAGGGATCTCGATCGTTTCGGCATCATCACCCACCTGAAGATGAATCTTATCGCTTGCGCCAGGATGAAATGGGACGGGGACGCTAAGCGTCCCCTTGCTTCCGATAATTTCCATGGAAGTGCGGAATGGAGAAGCGAATCCGCATACAAACTGTGCAAGGACTCCACTCTCGAAACGCATCTGCCCCATGAATGTCTCATCGATTCCTGTCGGACCCTCAACCTGCCAGCCAAAAACTTCGCGCGGCTTCTCCCCGACGATCAACCGCGTGTAACTGACAGGGTAACATCCGACATCCCAGAGACTTCCACCGCCCATCTCTTTGACCATGCGATAGTTATCCTTAAGATTAAATGTTGCTGCAAATAAACCGCGAATGATCTGCAGGTCGCCCAGCACGCCACCATCCACGAGCTCCTTGACTTTCAACGTCTTCGGATGGTGCCGGTACATGAATGCTTCGGCAACGATGTTACCGGTCTCTTTTGCCGCCTGAGCAATATCATCAACTTCCTGCACGCTAAGCGCCAATGGTTTTTCACATAATACATGTTTGCCGGCATGTAATGCCTTGATCGTCCATTCGGCATGAAGATGATTCGGCAATGGATTGTAGATCACATCCACTTCAGGGTCTGCGAGCAAAGCCTCATAACTTCCATGTACACGCGGGATATCCCATTCACGCGCGTACGACTTGGCCTGCTCCATGGAACGGCTGGCGACCGCGAACAATTCATTACGTTCAGAAGCGCGTAAGGGTGAAATCAAAGCACGATTGATCTGGGCCGTAGATAACAAGCCCCAGCGTAGAATACGATCCGTCATTATTTATCCTTTGAGGGAGCCAGCCAAAAGGCCGCGCAGGAAGTAGCGACCCAGGAAAATATAGAGCAGCAGGGTGGGTAGGTGGCAAGCCAGTTTTCGGCGGCAGGCAATTATTTCTCTCGGCTGCGAGTAGCAACATCAAATATGACAGCCGCCGCAAGCACAAGAGCTCTGACGATGTACTGGTACGATATATCAATACCCATCAAGTTCATGCCGCTTGTCAGTGAAATCATCACCAATGCGCCAACGAGTGACCCTACCACTTTGCCCACGCCGCCTGCTGCCGATACACCGCCGACAAACGCTGCTGCGATGGCATCCAATTCAAAGAGCGTTCCAGCTATTGTTGTGGCTGATCGAAGGCGAGCGGCAAACAAGATTCCCGATAATGCGGAGAGCATCCCCATCGAACCAAATACTACATGCGTTATTCTTTTTACGCTGATACCGCTTAACTCGGCAGCCTCAGGGTTACCACCGACTGCGTAAATGTGTCTTCCGAGCACGGTCTTTGTGGTAATGAAATCATAAAATATGACCACAATTAACACAACCACCGCCGTCCATGAGAGACCTTGATATCCAGCTAATATCCAGGCAATACCACCAATTAAAGTTGAAATAAATACCAGCTTAAGGATGAACATTCCGGTCGACAGCACTTCAATTTTCTTTTTTTGCATCCTGTTGCGGGTGATAATTTCGTTTGTGACAAAGAAAGCGATCGCCAGCAATCCGAGGATTAATGTTAATTTATGCACTCCTGGCAGAATCCCGATATCGGGAATATCCGGAATAAATCCATTGCCAATGGCGTTGAATGTTTCATCTTTAATTATGATTGTGCCGGTAGATCTTGTTACAAGTTGTAACGCGCCTCTGTAACCTAACCATCCAGCTAGCGTTGCAACAAAAGCCGGGATTCCCAGTTGAGCTACCAGGAAAGATGTAAGAAGTCCTGCCAGGATTCCGAATGCCAGGATAAGTGGTATCACTGCATATACTGGCAGGTCCCAAGATGCCATGGCAATGGCTGCTACCGCGCCAAGGAAACCTGCTAAAAAGCCAACTGATAGATCTATATGCCGTATAACAATGACCAGTGTCATACCGACCGCTAATACAGCAATATAACCGGTCTGATTCACCAGGTTGACTAGATTCCTTGAAGATATGAACAAGCCATCCGTTGTGATTGCAAAGACCGTCATGATGATGAATAAGGCAATGAACATGCCATATTCACGGATATTCTCTCGGAACATCTTCTGAGCATAATTAATCAATGACATTTTGGCCCTCCCTGGTAGCTACCCGGCAACTGTTCTTTCGCGGAAATCATCACGGGCTCCAATCATGTAAGCTACTACTCGCTCGCGAAACTCGTGTATGTCGCCTTCTACAGGCGTGTCGGAGACCTTGCGACCTTGGCGCAGGACAATCATTCGATCGCTCACCTGGTAGATGTCTTCCAGGCGGTGGCTAATGACGATGATCGAAGAACCTTGCGCCTTGAGTTCCCGCACTAAATCAAGGACCTTGGCAATGGCTGCCACGCTTAAGGCTGCCGTGGGCTCGTCCATGATGATGACCTTTGCGTCGAAGGCTGTTGAACGGGCAATCGCCACCGCCTGGCGCTGGCCACCTGACAATCTCTCCACCTTTTGACGTACAGAAGGGATATCGATCTTGAGACGATTTAACAGATTTTTCGTTTCTTGTTCCATGTGGCCGTAATCCATTACCCCAATTGGGCCAAGTCTTAGCCGTACCACTTCACGTCCCAAGAAAACATTGGCTGCCACATCGAGGTTGTTGGCAAGGGCATAATCCTGATACACCATCTCGATTCCCTGACGGCGCGCATCCATCGGACTGCTAAGATGTGCCTTCTTGCCTTCAAGGTAAATCTCTCCTTCATCAGGGATATAGGCTCCGCTGAGAACTTTCATCAGTGTGGATTTGCCGGCGGCGTTGTCGCCTACCAAGCCCAACACTTCATTGTGATGTAATGCCAGGTCTACTCCACGTAACGCCTGTACAGCGCCAAAATTCTTCTTGATGTTTCGCATTTCCACGACGGGTGTGGCTTCTGCCATAGGTTTCATCGCTATCTCCTTGAGTTTGGTCTAACAATGAATCTCAAGCCTGGCAACTCGAAAGCTGACGTCGTTCAAAGCTTTCGCGCCCGGGAACTCCTTGGTTATATTCTTCATCTCAAAAATTGGAGCGTCCATTGTTACTCCAAGAATTCAGGATTATGAGCAGATTATACAGGAATAGTGGTGGACTAGTCCACCACTATTCCTTTCCTTACAGGTTGAACCGGCTGATATTTCTTATGGTAATCCAGTGAATTCGCTGGCAGGCCAGTAACCGGAGTCGATCACTGCCTCGACGACATTGTCTTTGTCAACCGAGATGACAACGGACGGTTTGGCGGGAACATCGATCACGCCGTTGTTGTAGGCGTTGGTCTTAGGAGGAGTGCCACCTTCCAAATAAGCGACGGCTGCGCTGATGGCGTCAGCCACCAGAGTGCGGACATCTTTCAGGACGGTCATGGATTGCTTGCCGTCGATGATATATTGAACGGAGGCAATCTCGGCATCCTGACCGGTGACCACGTAGCTGTCGACATCTGCATCGGCGGCGAAGGCATCGGCAATCGCGCGGGCGGTGCCGTCGTTGGGGGCGAGGATGAACACATTGCCCTTGTCGGCTGCGGTGGTGGCAGTCAGGTTGGACTCAGCCAGGGTCTTGGCGGTGTTGAAGTCCCAGTTGGTCGTGATCTGGCCGATGATCTGGCCCATCTCGTCGCGGGTCAGTTCAGCCTTGTCTTGCAGGCCAACCGCTTCGCTGGAGTTCTTGATGACG
>DATDRD010000683.1:0-2564 GCA_035291925.1 Anaerolineales bacterium | reverse complement strand
GCGGATTCCCGCGGGCGAGTTTTACTTTGGCCAGCACGAAGACATCGAATTTACCGACGCGTACGAGATCATGATTACCGATGTGACCGTAGACCAATATGCCTCGTTTCTGAACCTGGCGCTCGCGAATGACTACGTCAAAATTGACAGCGATCAGATCGTCGGCTTTTATCCTGGCGACGAGTTCCACGGCGTCAAGCACGAGGAGGAAATCAAAGCGGGTGATTGGATCTTCATTCCGCTAAATGACCCATCGCAGCGCGTCAAGTTCGATGGTGAAAAGTTTGTGGCCCAGGCTGGCTACGAAAACCACCCGATGACCATGGTCACGTGGTTCGGCGCGTGGGGATACTGCGGATATTACGATGAGCGCCTGCCCACCGAGATCGAGTGGGAAAAAGCCGCGCGCGGCACAGACGAGCGTCCCTTCCCGTGGGGCGATGAAATCCTGCGCGAGAATGCTAACTTCTACTCCAGCCGTGACCCATTTGAAGACATGAGTTCCTTCGGCTCGCGCACAAGTCCCGTCGGCTTTTACAACGGTCAGAAATATGGCGACTACCAAACCCTCGACTCCGCTTCACCTTACGGACTCTATGACATGTCTGGCAACGTCTGGCAATGGACAGGCAGCGTATATGAAGGTATGCACTACCGTTTCCTGCGCGGCGGCTCAAAGGACACCTACGACATGGATTTGAGAATCTGGGTTCGCAACAATGCCACGCCGACGTACGTCAGCCCAGGCGCGGGATTTAGGTGTGCACGCTGAAGAGGTGAACTTGTAGACAGGTATACAGGTGGACAGGTATACTTACAACCTGTAACTTATATACGTGTTTACTTGTGTACTCTCCCTTAGGAGTATTCATGTCCGACCTCATCAAAAAGATAAAGCTCTACATCCCCCTGATCAAATCACTTCAAACGGGCTTGCTTCTCGCCACAGGAATTGCTGGTTATCTCAGCGCGCATACAGCCGTGAACATTCCCGTTTTGATCGGTATGTCCATCAGTTTATTTCTCGCGATCAGCGGCTCGACCATCATGAACATGTGGTACGACCACGACATTGACGCGAAGATGAAGCGCACACACAAACGTCCTGCCGCGTCGGGTGAGTTAAGTCGTAGTGAGGTGTTTTGGGCGGGATTGGTGATTTCGATTGCTGGTGTTGGGTGGGCGTTAGCGATTGCCCCGCTTTATGGATTGGTCGTTTTCGCAGGCTGGTTCTTTGACGTGGTGGTTTACACGCTTTGGCTCAAACGCGTCACATGCTGGGCGATTGTTTGGGGCGGCATTTCGGGCGCAATGCCCATTCTCTCAGGACGCGTGCTTGCCGTAAATGAAATAGATTTGATCGGCATCCTGCTCGCGCTCGCCATTCTCTTCTGGATTCCCACACACACACTTACCTTCTCAATAAAGTTCCGGGAAGATTACAGCAACGCGGGGGTGCCAACTTTCCCATCCACCTATGGAGATTCGTTCACGCGCGCCACGATTGCGGTTTCATCCGTCCTTGCGGCGTTTGCGATTGGCTGGGCCAGTATACTGATCGGTTTGAGCGCGGGTTATCTTCGTCTCATTGCTGTGCTTACCGCCGGATTGTTATTACTGGCATTCGCCACATTCCGGGTCCAATCCGAGCGCGTCAACTTCAGCCTGTTCAGATACGCGTCAGTTTACATGCTGAGTTCGATGATTATTCTGGCATTGCGGGCCTTTTAGCCCTCGCGTTGCTACAACAGTTCAACTGCTGTAACAACGGAACCAATTATGAAAATGTCCGCGCTTGACCGCATTCTGCTTCTCATCACGGGTCTACTTGCCGCTTATCAAATCGTGGTGGGCATAGATAACCTCTCCGCCGCGCCCATCATTGCATACACCATTGCGTTCGGAGTCCTGCTCGTGGCATTATTACTCTTCATCATCCTGGGCTTCGACGCGTTGGATTCGCCCATTGTTGTCATCGTCTCGACGATCATTCCCCTCAGCCTTTCCCTCGGACTCGTATGGGAACATCTCGCTTCTTTTCGGACCCTTTACCTGCTCTTCACCATCATCGGATTCGCGGCTGTTGTCTTTACCCGTTCCACTCCCATGCAAAACCGCCTACGCGTGCCAACGATTGTCATCGCTGTCGTCCACGGCATCGCGGGCATGACAATCTTCCTGCTGCCCATCATCATCTCCATGCAGGGACAGGCTAAACCCGCATTCTCCCTCGTCGGTATAGGCGGCGCGCTGATCGGACTCGGCGGTCTCCTGCTCTCATTCCTGAAAACGGGAAGACCGTTATTATCAAGGGATGCAATAATGAGAGCACTGCCAGGGCTTCTTCTGCTAATGACGATCTGTTTTGTAGCGGGTTTCAAATTTGGATAACACGCAGGTCGGGTTGAAAACCCGCCCTACTTTTTCATACAAAAGGAGTATGCAATGTCCAGAAACAGTTTCTTCGCGAAGTCCCTGCGCTTCATCGGGATCGTACTGATGGGGCTGACGGGCGGATTCACTCTGCTCGGAGGAATTGGGACCACGTGCGCGGCTTTGTTCCC
>DATDRD010000682.1:0-1847 GCA_035291925.1 Anaerolineales bacterium | reverse complement strand
GGCATCCAATATCGACTGACAAGCGCCTTACATGTTCCAAAGCTCCATCGCTACTTGTTTTCAACTATCACTCCCAGGATTCTGCAAAAGGATAGCCTTGACGAAATAGGGGTTGACTCTCGATAACCCTTTGATTATAATGATAAAAACGTTTGCGTAAACGTTTACGTACGTTAGTATACCCGATTTTTTGAAGGAAATCCATATATGGCAACCATTCGGGAAGTGGCTGAAAGCGCTGGAGTCTCTTACGCCACCGTCTCGCACGTCATAAACAATACACGGCTTGTTTCTCCGGAAACCCGCGAACGTGTAGTGGCAGCGATGGGTGCCTTGCATTATCGTCCCAATGCGCTGGCTCGTTCCTTACGCCAGGGCAAAACGAACACAATCGGTCTTGTACTTCCCGATAGCGCCAACCCCTTCTTCGCAGAAATCAGCCGCAGCATCGAAGACGCAGCATTCAAAAAAGGATACAGCGTCTTTTTATGCAACACCGAACTGGATACACAGCGCGAGCTGTTCTATGTTGACGTTCTCAGCAAGAAACAAGTGGACGGAATCATCTTTGTCGCCGCAGGAGATCAGGCTGATTCGGTGGATTTCCTGCTCCGTCGCAGCATGCCGTTAGTGATGGTCGATCGCAACGTGCCAACCGTTGAAGCGGATGCCGTCCTCACGGACAATCAGCTTGGAGGGTTTCTTGCCACCCGGCATTTGCTCGAACTCGGCCACACACGGATCGCTTGCATCGCCGGTCCATCCAGTATCACTCCCAGCGCAGAACGGATCATCGGTTATCGAAAGGCACTCGAGCAAGCAGGTATTTCGTATGATGAAAACCTGATCGTACGCGGCGACTATCATGCCCAGTCAGGAATGGAAATCACCCATTCTCTGCTCGCGATGACGCCACGACCCACAGCCATCTTTGCCTTGAATGACTTGATGGCTATCGGCGCTTTGCGCGCTGCCACCGAAGCTGGTTTTTCGATCCCCAACGATTTAGCGGTCGTGGGCTACGATGATCTCGAAATCGCCCGCTTTACAAATCCGCCACTCACCACCATCGCTCAACCCAAGAAGGAAATAGGAAGACAGGCTGTCTCCCTGCTGGTCGATCGGATGTCGCAAAAAAGCCGCCCGCCCAGCCGCCTTGTCCTCCCGCCGGAATTAATCGTGCGGCGAAGCACACAAAGACTTAGTTAAGCTAGGCAAAGGTGCAGATGATTCCTAAAATTGTCATTGTAGGAAGCGCCAATACAGATTTTGTTCTGACAATGCCCGAATTACCCTCCAAAGCAGGGGCAATTCCGGGTACTCTACTCCCCCTTATCAATCAACCGTCTTTACCAATTAGTACAGAACCGGATCAATTCATGGTCTCATCAGCGCCTGGAATAAACCTGGCAGTCCTGGCCGCTGTTGAATCGACAAACTCAGAAGAAATATTATCGTAATGCCGGGTATCACATTCTATCCCGAGGAGGAAGAAATGCGAAAGGAAAGATCGATAGTTTGGACAGTCACATCATTGCTCATGGTGGCAACGATGCTGCTGGCTTCCTGCGGCGGGGGCCAAACGCAGGCACCTGCAGCGACGGAAGCGCCCACCGGAGCAGCGACAGAAGCCCCCGCGGCGACTGGAGAGGCAACCGATGTTCCCATCACGGGCGAGAATTACAGCCCGGATATTCCGGAACCGGCTGAACCCGTCACTGTCACCTGGTCGACTTGGGTAAATACCGACAGTCCCTTCTGGAAAGCGACCATCGCCAAGTTTGAAGAGATTCATCCCAATATCACGATTGAGATCCAATCGGTGCCCTCATCCGATGATATGTTCG
>DATDRD010000681.1:0-7080 GCA_035291925.1 Anaerolineales bacterium | reverse complement strand
CTTGTACCAATCCGCGCCTTTGACAAGGATGAGCGGAACATTGGTCAACGTCTCGACATTGTTGACGATGGTCGGTTTGCCATAAAGACCAAATGAAGGCGGGAATGGCGGACGCACGCGCGGCTGTCCGCGTTTGCCTTCGAGCGACTCGAGCATGGCTGTCTCTTCGCCGCAGATATATGCGCCCGCGCCCAGATGTGTATGGATTCGCAGTGAGTAATCCGTGCCAAAGAGTTTATCGCCGAGATAGCCGGCCTCTTCCATCTCCACGATCTTCTCATCGAGGAAGGCGGCTAAGTCCCAAAACTCGCCGCGCAGATAAACATACGCCGCGTTCGCAGCGACCGCGTAGGACGCAATCGCCACACCTTCCAGGAACTGGAAGGGATTGCCCTCCATGATCTCGCGGTCTTTGAATGTTCCCGGTTCGGATTCATCCGCGTTGGCGACCACGTAATGCGGCCAGTCCCTGTTATCAATGAAGGCCCACTTCATGCCGGTCGGGAAACCCGCGCCGCCGCGCCCGCGCAGGCCGGAATTCTTGACCACGTCGGTCACTTCGTTGGGCTTCATCCTGGTGACCGCGTTCTCGAACGCGGCAAGTCCGCCGTTCTCTTTGTAGACGCTCAATTCATGAATATCAGGTATTTCTCGATGACGTAAAAGGATATGTGCCATAAGTTTCTTATTCTGCGAGAGGGATGATTTGTCCTTCACGGCGGGCAACTTCAATGATCAAGCTAGAATCATCTTCCTTATATTGCTTCTCACCAACAGGGATGGGCTCAATACGACTGTCAGTGTGTGCAGCAATGCGCCAGAGTTTGCTCGCCTGCTTATAAGTACGTTTTTTATCATACAGTGGAGAGACTACCAGTAAATCAATGTCGCTCCATTTATGCTCTTTGCCTTTAGCATAAGAACCAAACAAAACCCCATACCGAACAGGTACGCCTTTTTTTGCCACGACACGCAAGTAGTTTTGGACAATCCCTACAATGTCTTGAGCAACCATTCAGTCATCTCCTTTGCTTGGCGGATGATAGATTTAACTTCCGACAGCGGTGGAGGAGCTCCTACGGATTCTTGATACCGACCGCTAATATTATAAAATGTCAAATCCGCCAGAAAATTTCTTTGTTTCTCAGTCAATTCGATCCTAGCCAACTCAGCTAACTTAGGGAGATTATGAATAAAAGGCGGGATATCGTTTATGTCCTTGACAACGTGAGCTTTGATCGCCTTTTCAACAGCGAGATGCGCTGCAAACAAACTTAGAAAAATACGTTTATCCTTAGCCAAATAGAGAGCGTCGCTCAATACCTGCTCGGCTCCTTCGCGCAAACGAGCAATATGCTTTTCGGCGTTGAACTTTGGCCCGTCGCTCATGGATTCTTTATTTGCCACTCTTCCTGAGCACTGAGATCAATTCCAGTGTCCGATCCACGTTCATGTTCTCGTGATATTTGATGCCATCCGGTCCCTGTGTTTGAAACATGGGCGCCTTGTCGCACGCGGCAAGACATGTTACGGCTTCAACAGTCACAAAACCATCGGGCGTCGTCTCACCGACCTGGATGCCGAGATTGCCGCACAGCGATTCCATGAATTCTTCCGCGCCGCGCAATGCACAGGGCAGGTCTGTGCAGACCTGCATACGATACCTGCCTTCTTTTTTATCGTGATACAGGGTGTAAAACCCAACGAGCGCGGCAACGTCCGTCTCCGTGATGTCAACGATCTTCGCAACATCCTGCATTGCGGCTTTGGTCAAATAACCTTCTTCGCGCTGCGCCAGATACAACAACGGCATGACCGCCGAGCGTTTATGCTCAGGCGGATATTTTGAAAGGATTTGTTTTACTTCTTTGGGATATTTTTTCGCGAGACTCATCGGTCAATATCTCCGAGCACAATGTCAATGGAAGCCAGGATGGCAACCAGGTCCGCCACCAGGTGTCCTTTTACGATCTTCGGCAGCACAGCCAAATTATCAAATGAAGGTGTGCGCCAATGGACGCGACGCGGTTTGGCACTGCCATCGCCTTCGAGATAAACTCCCAGTTCACCGCGCGGGGATTCGACCGCGCTATAGACAGAAGCCTTTGGCGCAGGGAAGCCCTCCGTCCACAACTTGAAGTGATGGATTAACGCTTCCATGCTCACGCCGATCTCCGAGCGCGGCGGTGGGACGAACTTGCGGTTGTCGGACTGCACGGGACCGAGCGGCAGTCTGTTCAAGGCCTGTTCCACGATCTTCAACGACTCGCGAAATTCCTCGATGCGGACGATATAACGCGCATAGGTATCGCCTTCTGTACGAACAGGAATGTTGAAATCATACTGTTCATAACCACAATATGGGCGCGCTTTTCTCAAGTCCCAATTCACGCCGCTGGCGCGCAGGGTCGGTCCAGTCACACCATATTGAAGGGCGGTCGCCGCGTCCAGTTTTCCGATGCCCAGCAACCGGTCCAGAAAGAGCGGGTTCTTCGTCAACAGGGCTTCGTATTCATCGATCCGCTTCGGGAACATCTTGATGAAATCGCGTACGGCTGTCTCAAATTCAACGGGCACGTCGCGCCACAAACCGCCCGGGCGGAGGTACGTCGTCATCATGCGCTGTCCCGAACACAGCTCCAGAATATCCAGGATGGCTTCGCGTTCACGGAACGCATACAGGAACATGGACATCGCGGCGAGATCAAGTCCGAATGTTCCCACCCAGACCAGGTGCGAAGCGATTCGCTGTAACTCGGTGAGGATCACACGAATGGACTGCGCGCGTTCGGGCACGTCCAGGTCAACAAGTTTTTCCACGGCCATGCAATAGGCAAGATTGTTGCCAATCGTATTCATGTAATCAAGGCGGTCACTCATCACTTCGGCTTTGAGATACGTCTTGGCTTCCATGTTCTTCTCGATGCCGGTGTGAAGATAACCAATATCGGGGATGGCGTTCACGATCGTCTCACCGTCGAGTTCGAGCAGCAGGCGCAACACCCCATGCGTGGATGGATGCTGCGGCCCCATGTTCAACAACATGGTCTCGCCGGTCAGTGCACGTTCCGAAACCAGATGTTTAAATTGATCGATACTTACTTCTTCAATTTGAGCCATATTATGCCTCATGTAGCAGCGACTGAAGTCGCTGATTGCAGACGACTTAAGTCGTCACTACATTATTCTTTAGCGTAAGGTTTCTGCAAATCGATCTCTTCATAATTGAAGGTGAATTGCGGTTCTTCATAGCCAAGCGGGAAATCCCTGCGAAGCGGATAACCTTCGGTGCCTTCGGGCATCAAAATCCTTCGTGGATCGGGATGGCCTTCGGGTTCGATGCCAAACATATCAAGGAGTTCGCGCTCACGCCAGTTTGCGACCTCGTACACCCGCGTCGCGGTCGGGATCCTGGGCTGGTCGCCGTTAAGAGGCACCCTCAACTGCACTGACAGGTTCTTCGCCAGCGACGTCAGTTGATAGATTACATGGAAGCGGGGCGACTGCTGCGGCCAGTAATCCGATGCAGTCATTGCAGAGAGTAATTCAAAATCATATTTGTCGCGCAGGAGGGTCAGTGCATCAACGATGTTTTCCGCTTTGATGAGGACATGCACTTCACCGCGGAACTCTTCAAATGTCGTACTGAAATTTTCCTGCAAAGCCTGAACGATCGTTTCGAGTTTTTTGTCCATATTCACGCCCTCGCGCTGAGCGGAGTGCCGAGTGAAAGTTGAAGCACGTAGACGAAGCGCACTTCGTCTGCGCTCGCCTGATGGCTCGCTCCGCTCAGCGCGAATATTATCCTTTTGCCAAATCCTTGAACTTCTCGCCCTTTACCTTCTCGTACAAGGTCACCACGCCGTGGATCAACGCCTCAGGACGCGGCGGACAGCCTGCCACGTACACATCCACCGGGACGATCTCATCCACGCCCTGCACGATGGCATAGTTATTGAACACACCGCCGCAGGAGGCGCAGTCACCCATGGCGATTACCCACTTGGGTTCGGGCATCTGGTCATACAGGCGGCGCAGCACGGGCACCATCTTACGCGAGACGCGGCCGGCAACGATCATCAGATCCGATTGGCGCGGGCTGGCACGCATCAGCTCCATGCCGAAGCGGCTCATGTCGAAGTGTGAAGCCTGCGCGGCCATCATCTCGATGGCACAACAGGCCAGGCCAAACAACATGGGCCACATGGCATTTGTACGAGACCAGTTAACGACATTTTCAAGGGTGGTCGTCAGCACACCCATATCACCCATTTTCTGCTCTATTCCCATTCGAGAGCTCCTTTCTTCCACGCGTAGATATAACCAACCAGTAAGATACCAATGAAGATGACCATCTCGATCAGGCCGAACAGGCCCAGTTGACGGAAGACGACCGCCCAGGGCAGGAAAAAGACCACTTCGATATCAAAAAGGATGAACAGCACCGCGATCAAATAGAAGCGGATGGGCATGCGCCGCGTCCCTTCGCCGTATGGATTCATACCCGATTCATAGGGCATGGACTTCGCTTCAGATTGTTTCCTTGGTCCAAATAGTGTCCCCAACCCAATCGCGATCAGCGCAACGATTGTCGCCAAAGCGATCATCAATGCGATTGCTACATATTCGAGCATTCTGACACCTCAAAACGCCCTGCATGGACGTGTATTTGTACTTCCTTGCACGTTCGGCGAAGTATAACATAAGAGACTTTTGAGGGCTAGAGAAAGTGTCACTTTTCACAAAAATGGTGATAATGGTCATATTGGATAAAGAACCAATTAAAAATGTAGGTCACGTTTCGAGCGTGACCTACTGTATCAACCCAGATAATCTCTCAGTTGCCGGCTGCGGGAGGGATGCCGCATCTTCCTCAGCGCCTTCGCTTCGATCTGGCGGATGCGCTCGCGCGTCACGTCGAAGTAGCGGCTCACTTCCTCGAGCGTATGATCCTTGCCATCTTTCAAACCGAAACGCAGTTCCAGCACTTCACGTTCGCGTTCAGAAAGTGATGTGAGGGCGCTTTGCACCTGTTCGCGCAACATCTGGCGCGCGGCGGCATCCATGGGAGAAGGCGCATCTTCATCTTCGATGAAATCACCCAGTGAACTGGAATCTTCATCTCCCACAGGCCCGTCCAGTGAGGTAGGCTCCTCTGCCGAGCGCAGCACCCGGTCCACTTTTTGTGTGGCGTATTCCAGCCTTCTTTGCAGGTCAGGCGAGAGCGGCCACCCTTCGGCGTGTGCGCGCAGAATGGATTGCACATCTGAAGCCGGTAAATAGCCAACCTCGAGCGCAAGTTCTTCATTGGTCGGGTCGCGACCGAGTTCCTGTGTCAGCGTTCTTTGCGTGCGCAATATCCTTGTGATGGATTCAAACAAATGGACCGGGATGCGGATGGTGCGCGCCTGCTCCGCGATCGAACGGTTGATGGACTGCCTGATCCACCACGTCGCATATGTGCTGAACTTGAAGCCGCGGCGCGGGTCAAATTTGCCGACCGCACGCAGAAGCCCCATGTTGCCCTCCTGGATCAGATCAAGGAACGAGATGCCGCGCCCGAGATAACGCTTTGCAACGCTGACGACCAGGCGCAGGTTGGCGCGGATGAGCGACTGGTTGGCTTCCACCGCGCGGGATTGTGCCGCATGCATTTCATCGAGCAGTTCATCGTCTGAGGGCAGGTTGCGATACAGCGTGCGCTGGTTTGGGAATTCATGAGTGTGGCTGAAATGATGGAGCAGCCACTCCGCATACTTTAATGGGAGCAGGTAAAGGCTTAGAAAGACGCTATACGCCTTGCGGGCGATCTCATTCCAGAGTTCGTCGATCCCCCACATCCCGTTATCCAGAAAGGCACGCAAATAAGAGGGCGCGTCCGATTCCCACCCTGCACGTAATGCCTGTGCCTCAGAGAGGATCAGGCCGAGATCGGGCGGCTCATGCTGGAGGCGTTCGGCATCCTCAAGCAGTCGCTCCCAGGATGTTGTCAATTCAGAGAGTACGGAATGATAAATGCCGCATCCCAGCGAGAGTCCCTTGCGAATCGGACGGCGGCGGAAGGAGATCACAAGGCGATTGGCTTCGATCATCGTCGCAAGACGGAACTCGCGGTCGGAATCCAGTAATTTGACCTGACCGATCTCGCGCAGGTAAAGACGCACAGGATCATCGGCAAGTTCGGCGGCCAGTTGGGGACTGTGCAGATCGAGTGGTTCATCCTCGAGCAATTCCTCCTGCTGGGCAAGAACGCTCGCATCAGGATCGGCAACCTCATCTCCCATCAGAGCCAGTTCTGCCAGTTCATTCATATCCACCAGCACTTCATTCGGATTTTCCACAAGAGATTCATCAAAGCGCGTCTCCCTGGCGCGCGGCGGGCGCGGTTTCATTTTGATCCTGAGTTTTTCTTTTAGTAGCAAGGTTCGCTTTCTTACAACCATATTCTCTCTTACCAGACGCCGTCCTGTACGAATTGTTACGTTTTCATCCGATTCAGTTCAACCGCTTCAACGCCATCCTGCGAGAGGCCTGATCCAAATCCCGTAAAAGCTTCGTATGTTGTAACACCAGATCCTGGTAGGAAGCCGCGCGCAGATCACCGCCCTGATGAGCCTCCTCCTGCAAAAAGCGCAGCTGGTTCAGGTTTTCGCCAGCCGCCCCGCGACGCAATTTAATCGCACCGCGCAGCAAATCCTGCAGCAGTTTCTCCTCCACGCGTTCCGGTTTCTCAGTCTGAGTACCGAGATCCTGTGTAAGGCCCTGCAGGGATTCAGGCAGCGACTCCACCACAAACTCATGCTGTTCGGTCTGATCCTGTTCCAGCGCTTCACGGATCAGCCCAAAGAGCATTTGATGATCGGTATACTCAAAGTCCTCCGCACTCAACGCGACCAGGCCAAATTCCTGCAGCAATCGATCCAGGCGATAAAGCAACTCGGGCTTTGTGAACAACACGCCGACGATATATGCCTCAGTGTTTTTGCTGGAAGAGACTGCCACTCTGATATTTGACTCTTCAGCGGCGGCCTGCCTTTCGCCTCTCAGCCGCCTGCCTCGCGGACGCTGTGCCTGCGCGCC
>DATDRD010000680.1:0-4384 GCA_035291925.1 Anaerolineales bacterium | reverse complement strand
GATCGCCCGGTCTGAAGTCAGTCCCAGGCATGTGATGGAAAGTTCCTCCTGTGTCAATGGCCAGCGATACTTCTTTGGCTGCGCCGCCCATGCGATATAAACAGCAACTCTCCACTTCCATCCGCCCTCGATCAGGCGTTTGTACAATTCCATCCAGCGCGGTGCCACTTCTCGTTCCCCCAGTACAACGGGTTTTCCGTCCAGACCCTGGATGATGTTTGGCTCCCTCACCCTCAATGCAGACAGGGCCGCAAGCGCAGCCTCGCTGGTAACTCGTTCATCCTGAACGGCTTCCTCGATGCCTTCCAGCGGCATCTGCAATTGATAAACTGGCTTCTCCAAACGTCCGTTACTCATTCAAATCTTTCCAATTCCTCTTCCCCTAAATACTCCGCCCGCTCTTTGGCGGATATTTGGGGGAAAGCGGCTTTAGCCGAAGGGGGTCAGGGGGGGCTATGGCCAATACGGGCTTGGCTTTCCCATTCCATCTACTGGTCTCAAATCCTTCAGCCGGTAATAAATATCGAACCGTGCAATGATCGGCACAGGCACATTCGGGCTGAGACCGCCAACATGCTGCGGGAATGGGTTCACGCTGTAGCCGGTTCCAATCTTCTTTCCGGTGATCGTCGTTGCCATGAACACACGTGGATCCGTGAAGGGGTCGATATCGTCGGGAGCGGGCATGGGCTTCGTTGCATCGAAATGGCAAACCTTCACCATCTTTTCAGCGTGTCGGTTCAGGACGACTTCACCTTCTATCGTCGCTCCACCTGTGATGATCGTCTCTATCGCGGGATCGACCATATCCTTGTGCATGTCATCAATTTTGCGTGTCAGATAGTTCCGATACATCTCCATTCCGTGGCGGTTGTTGAACGCCCGCGCTCCCGAATACAGCGCCGCCGTCTTCTGCGCCAGAACGTCATACTCGCTGATGCTCAATTTCCTCCACGATCTGCCATAATAAACTTTCGAGAAAATGCCTAAACAAAAATATTGGATCTCTTCGGTCATGTCTGTGAAATGCGTCGCGCTGACATAATCCAGCTGTCCCATGCGGAACACCATCGGCAGATTCGGGCGCGTGATATCCCCGGCGAAATCTGAGCGTTCCCAATCCCGCAGAACAAAATGACGTAGCCCCGCTGACGGCTGATCGCTGACTGCTGTTTTTGTGAGCGTGATGAATTTCGACGACCCATTATCCGCGCGGACCGCAACCCACCTCCCCGGCAACTCAACCCTCGGCGACGAGTCGATCAACATCCACACATAGCCATTTCCAACCCACAACCTACCAGTGAACTGTTCTCCACCGGTGACATAGTATCCTGTCCTCGTCGCGTCGATCGCGACCGGATACTTGCGGCAGATCATCTTATTGCCGCTGATCACCGTCGCGTTCCAGATCTCCGCTTCAGGCGTTGGATCGATGGGTATCGGGATGGGGATTGGCTCCGGTTCAGGCTGCGGCTCCGGCGTGGGCACTGGGGATGTAACCCTCGCCCAATCTGCCATCTCTTCCGGCGTGCCGTTGAAAACATTCAGATCGAGCGACAGGGACCCCGCGCCCCATTCCTTCGGGTCTGCCCTGGCTGTGATCTGCCACAGGTCCCATGTGGCTCTCTGCGCCGGCATCGATGGGTCTTTGTCGACGCTCCACTCGTTCCAATATTGTGCATACCAGAATGGCACATCTTCGCACAGCCACTTCACACCGCTCGCACCATAGAGCCTCTTGATCGCCGGATACATCCAGTTCTGGAAGATATCCTTGTTGGTATACAGCATCACACGCTTGCTCGGCTGCTTCTCCGTCCAGAAATTAATGATCCTGTATGCATCCGCAAAAAAGGAATCGTTGAGAGTATTGTTGAACGGCTCCACATCCAATATCAGCATATGGAAGTCATAGCGTGCCGCAACTTTCAGGAAGAAATCAGCCTGCGCCTGCCAGCTCATCCCGCTCCGCTGGTAATGGAAACCTCCCCGGATTGGGACCTTCTGCACCCCTGACCAGATTGCATCGATCCTCGAATCGACGTAGGCTGTCCCCTCGGTCAGCTTCATGATCGCGAAATCTGTGCGCTGCGTGCCCTTCTCTGGGTCATAGAAATCCTTCCAATGCGATAAATCCGGACCCTGCGCTCTCCCCTTCGGAGTGACGCCGATCACATTCGCAAGCAGATCATAAGCCCGTGGGAATGTTCTGATGAAGCCGGTCTTGATGTTCATGGCACCTGCCCCCCGAACGTCAAGTAGAGAATGGCCAGTAAGATCAGCGTGATAATGCTCGGAAGAACCCGGTCTCGTATATATACCCAAAAATCAAAACGCTTCGATAGTGCCGCGTCGATTTTCTGATCCGTGTTTTGCTGTCTTTCCTGCTCCATCTTCTCCCGCGTGATTCGCACATTACGCAGCTCCCGCTTGAAACTATCCAGATCCTGACCAAAACCGATCTGCTCCTTTTTGACGTTGGCAAGATCCGAACGGATATAAGCCAGCATCCCGAACAATGCAGCCAACTGCTCCTCCCGGGCCATGGCCAGGAATGCAACCTTTTGATCTTCAGTCAGGTCTTCACTCATCGCATTTCTCACAATACGAGATTCCCATGCAGCCGCACTCGTATGGCTCCCACATCACTGTGCCCTGCAATGCGTTTCGATATATGGTCTGCCAGTTTTTTGGCGTCATTGGAACTGATCTCGATATCGATGACTGTGATCCGATGCCGTTCGATGTGATTCATGGATAGATTTTCAAGACTGACCTTGGACACATACAGTGTGATGGGTCGCATAATATCCGTATCATCTTTGCTGCTCTCCACATCGGAAACATGCAATGTGACTGGGATGTCGTCACTATTTGCAGCATTCATGATGTATCGAAACTACCCGCCCCTGAAGCCCTTGACGCCGGCCTTGGCCAGTATCTTGAACAATCCAACCGCGGTAAGCACGGCCAGCACCAGCTCCACAACCAGGATGGATATTTCGGGATATGCGGACGGCAGCGCGTTCTCGATCAAGCCGATCAGCGCCGCGGCCAGCGTGAGACTGTTCTCCTCCTTGTATTTCGAAAGGAAGGGAACTGTCCACGGGAGCTTTCCACCGATCCACGCAAACGCCAGACCGACAACGGCGATGACAACAGCAGTGATCCCCAGCCGTGTCGCATCAGGCAGCTGCATGAATTGGGCCACTTGCGGCGACGCACATCCCGCAAGAATGAAGCTAAGTAGCACAAGCAACACAAAAACTTTTTTCATATCGATCTCCTTATTGCTCCCCTCTCCAAATTCGTGCTCTTCGCATTTGGGGAGGGGTCGGGGGTGGGGGCAAACAAAAACGCCCGGTGTCAATATAGACATCGGGCGCTATTCGATACTTCACCCTTCACCTGGAAGGGCACCGCTTTATTTTCAATAATCTTAACCCCTCAACTCGCGTCTGTCAAGACCTGCGCTTGGCATAACTATGAGATCAGCGGCGCCGTAAAAAACTCATCTTCACTCCAGTCTTTCCAACTCATCCTTGTCCATTCCCGCAACTGCAAGCCAAAACTCGATTTCTAGTGTTTGCCATGCAATTGCCAGGTTAAGAATAGCATGATACATCGTGTCTGGTGGCTCCATAGCCAGGATCTTCAACCAAGACAGCTCGTCTTCAATCAATCGCTGAATGTGCTTCTTTATCATCTGCCGCATTGCCTTATTTTACTCCTTCCCATTCTCCGTTCTCCAATTACCAATTACCACTTATCCCACATCAACGCCCACACCACCGGATACACCTCCGCAAACACGCGCACCTCGAATGCATTCCCCACCATCAAATACAAAATCATCTGCAGGGGCAGTAACACAAATAACGCAGACCGCAGGAACTCGGGCTTCTCCTTCCACCGTCTGGCCACACGATGCCATGTCAATGTGATCAACACCATCAACAAAAACAACATGATCGGATGGTCTGCATGCTCTTTCAATATATGCCAGGGCTGGAAATAGATTAGCTGACCCGCATTCCCCTCGAAGATCTTCATGATCATCAACCTGATTCCAATAAATACAGCTCCCTGATAAATCAGCCCGGACAAATAACGAAACGTCTCCATCTTCCCAAAATAATGGATCGCAAAGAAGATGCTCAATAGGAACATCGTCTCCCTGTTCATGCACCCCAGCGGATAAAGCAAATAGAATTCCTTGAACTTCCCCCGTGCCAGCAAACCCAATGCAAACGCGAAAAACATCGCCGTGCTGGTGTCATAGACCTTGCGGTCCATCTGGATCAACACAAAAAATAATTCCGTGCCTGCCACAGCCATTACGAATGCCCTGAGATCTTCCTCATCTGAAAGCGGTAATAAG
>DATDRD010000679.1:0-1948 GCA_035291925.1 Anaerolineales bacterium | reverse complement strand
CATGCTTTCTGTGCGCCCACATCCGTGATGTTGACGATGAGTCCACCTTCGGTCATCTTCCTTGCACACGCTTGAGCGAGAAGAAATGGAGCGCGAAGATTGAGATCAAGCGAGGCATCCCAGTTTTCAATGGAAAGGTTTTCCGTGTTTCCGATCGGCATAAAGGCGGCGGAATTGACCAACACACTTAATGACTCGACCTTGGAAAGCAGGGATGATATTTGCACCGGGTCGGTGAGGTCGGCTGGAGCGAGGATGACGCGCCTTCCAACGGTCAGAATCTCCGCCTGAGTCTGAAGCGCCGCGTCCAATGATTGATGATAATGGAGGAGGATATCGAACCCATGCCGCGCGAGAGTCAACGCGAAGACTTTTCCAAGCCTGTGCGCCGCGCCGGTGACGAGGGCGAGAGGTCGAGGAGACATGCAGATGTTTTACCACAAAAATTTCACCGCCGGGAGCGGCGGCGAAAGCGTTTATTTTCGAAAGAAGTTTGAAATGAAGAACCAGATGTTCGCCGGTCTTTCCGCCAGGCGGCGCATGAAGTATGGGTACCAGTGCGTGCCAAAAGGCACATAGACCCGGACTGGATAACCCTCTTTCACCAATTGATCCTGAAGGTCGCGGCGAATGCCGTATAACATCTGGAATTCGATTGCCTCATTCGGCAGGCTCACTTTTTCTGCATACTGCTTTGCAAACGCAATCCGTTTTTCATCATGTGATGCAATTGCCGGAATTGGCGGGATGCGTCCATCGGCGCTGACCTTGTTTGGCTCTATCTTCAGCGCGGCATCAGTCATGATCTTGGTCAACAGGTCAAAGTTCGCGTCAACGTCTGCTTTTTTTGGATACGCCTTATCAGGAGGTTCCCGGTACGCGCCCTTGACAAGACGAATATGCGTTCCGTATTCCAGTAACCTGCGCGTGTCAGCTTCTGTGCGAAAGAGATAGGATTGCACCACCATACCGACCTGGCACGTATTGAATCCACGCCGCAACATGGACTGATAGGAGGAGATGGTTATGTCGGTGTAGGGGGTGTCTTCCATGTCAACGCGCAGGAAGTTATTGTGCTTCTTCACCTGTTCAAGAATACGTACGAGATTCTGACGGCAAATCTCTTCATCCAGCCCCATGCCGATCTGGGTCAACTTGATCGAGACGTTCGCTCTTACACCCGCTTTTTCTATTTCGTCCAATATCAAAAGAATATCGTCTGTTGCCCTTTCGGCCTCATCGGCAGTGGAGGTGTGTTCCCCCAAATGAACCAGAGTGGCGTTGATCCCCTTTGCATTCAGTTCGCGGACCGCTCGAATAGCATCCTCAGCACTCTCCCCCGCTACAAACCTTGACGCGGCATGCCAGGCAAAACCCCAACTTGTCACCAGTTCTTGCGCCCAGGCAGCTTTGGAAAGATAGATGAGAAACGATCGTAGCATGGTCCCGTCCTATGAGTGAATTCGCCTGCCAGAACACATTGTGCACCGGGTGATTCTAGCACAAACACCCAAAATGAGTGTGTTATACTTTTTACGTGATATATGTCATGTTCCTGGAGATCGTGTGAGGAATCGACGTTCCATCCCCATCCTACGTGGTATATCCATCGCGTTGTTATCCATTGCGCTCGTAATGATCGTTATTTCACTCATTGGCTACAGCCGTCAGCGAAACAACTACCCGGGCGGGATGACGATTGGCGGTGTTCCCGTCGGCGGTGTGGATCCGCAAATTGCCTCGGAGCGGGTATTACAGGTATATTCAACTCCGATTGAAGTGCAATATGGTGAAGCGATTATCCATGTTGAGCCTTCGGTCGTGGGCTTTGAATTGGATATGGAAAATATGATCGCGGCTGCCGACCTGGAGCGTACTGGCGGCGCATTCTGGGGGGGATTCTGGAACTATTTATGGAATCGTGACCCTGACCCGGTCGAGGTCCCGT
>DATDRD010000678.1:0-1704 GCA_035291925.1 Anaerolineales bacterium | reverse complement strand
GCATCCCATACATCCACCACCGCGAAAAGACGGGCGACCAGAGGGATTTCCTCACCCTTTAATCCGCGGGGATAGCCTGTGCCGTCCCATTTTTCATGATGGCAATAGGGAATATCGAGGGCGGATTTCAGATAGGCGATGGGCGATAACATTTCGAAGGCAAAAACGGGATGTCGTTTCATGCTCACCCATTCCTCTTCGGTAAGCTCATCGGGCTTAAGCAGGATGCCGTCAGGGACTCCCATCTTGCCAATGTCGTGCAGTAAAGCTCCCCAGCGGATATTCTGCAATTCTTCATCATTGAAGTTGTATTTGCGAGCCAGAGCCAGGGTCATTTCTGTCACACGCTGAGTATGTCCCTCGGTTTCCTTATCGCGCAGATCGAGGGCGCGCGACCAGCCCTCAATCGTCGCATCGTAAGCCTGGAACAGTTCGCGGTTGGAGTGTTGCAGGTTTTCAAACAATGCTGCTTCATGAACGGCAATTGCCGCCTGCCCGGCGAGGGTTTCCAGAAAATCCAACCATTCGGGATCGCCAACAAGGACACTACGATGAAAGATTTCAAGAACGCCTTTCACTTCTCCTTTTACGATGAGCGGCACGCAATAGTAGTCAAGAAAATATTCACTTTTTAACAGCAGGGCCTGCGCGAGTTCACTGTCTGTTTGCATCAAGTTTGGGATGTGGATAGTGCGGCGTTCGAGAATCGCTTTCCCGGCATACCCTTCGCCTAATCTTACCTTGGCCTCATGGATGGCCGTGGAGCGAAAACCGCGGCTGGCGGCGTATTCAAGTGTTTTTGTAATTGGGTTGAATAATAATACCGCCGCCGCGTCCGTCTTGAGTTGCGAAATGACTTGATCTAACAGAATATCGAGCGTCAAACCTAAATTGAAACTGGAACTGATGGCAATATCTATCGCGCGTAAAGCTTTTAGACGTTGAAGCTGAAGCAGGATCTGTTCCTCCGCCCGTTTGCGCTCGCTGATATCGCGATTTACGCCAACATAACCGCTGATCCTATGTTGCTCATCAATCAAAGCGATTGTATTCTCTTCCACGTAAACTGGCCGCCCATTCTTTCTGGAATGGATCCTTTCGCTTCGAGAAGAACTCCCTTCCATAAGAAGTTCTTTGGCTGCTGCCCGCTGCTGATCAGTGAGTCCAAAGCTCAGGATTTCAGCAACGTTACGCCCCATTACTTCTGCGATGGTCCAACCGTAGATCGCCTCGGCAGCACGGTTCCAGGCAGTGATGCGGAATTGATCATCTGTGGCAATGACTGCATCGTTGATGTGCCTGAGCAGGCGAGCCTGATAATTGATCTCTTCCTCAGCATGCTTGCGCTCGGTAATGTCGAGGGCCGTCCCTAAGACGCGCACAACCTTCCCGTCGCCGTCCCTTTCGCTATAAAAACCCGCGTTCAGCACGCGGAAGGGAATTCGTTCAGGATTCGTTCGATAATCATCGCTGACCGATTCACCTCCTTCCAGGATGCTGGTCTGGGCGGCAGCGAGTCGTCCCCGGTCATCGGGATGAATCAATTCCATGAATTCAGGAAGAGAGGGCGTACCGAGCGCGGGATCACGCCCGAAAAGATGGAACATCTCCTTTGACCAGTGCCCGCTTTCTGTGGCAGGATCAAAACTCCAGCTTCCCAGATGCGCCTGCGCCTCCGCGTTTTCAAGGCTCGCCTGACTTTGC
>DATDRD010000677.1:0-5109 GCA_035291925.1 Anaerolineales bacterium | reverse complement strand
CAAAGCCGATATGACTGTTGAGGCGGGACGCCTGCTCGATAACAACGTCTTTACAGTGCAAACACAGGTGAACAAACCTGTGATCATCGCGCTATCCTATCCCTCCTCCACCTATTCAGCCACCGGCTGCATCCCGAACGGAAGTGGGGGTTGTCTTTATTGGACGGCTCTCAACCGTCCGAACGCTGACATCAGCACGGTCAATCTGGACTTGCAGCAGCAGCTTGATATTTACGATGCGGTCTTCAACGCCGTGAACGCGCGCACCTGGGTCAGCGGACTCGTCAGCCGCGGCTATTATGCGCCGGTGGGATTACAGGACAAGTCCGCCTCCATTCACGGAAAGCCCGCCGCCGACTTGTTATGGTACTGGTTCCCGCGCCTGCTTGGGAACATCAAATAACAGATCGTCATCAGTAAACCGCTCCTGGGCGGCTTGAGCAAACAAGGCTAAATTCGTCAGCGGAGGAGTCATGGCTAAAGCAAAAAACATCCTGAAACGCCTGGGGCTTGGCGTTCTTATCATATTCATACTGCTCGGAGCGGGAGGGACATTCTATTTCAAGAGTTATCTGCCCAATACCGTCGCGCCAAAATCATTCCCACAGATTGACGGCGAGATCCAGCTTGACGGCCTCAATGGGCCAGTGGATATTTATCGCGACCCAATGGGCATCCCGCACATTTACGCGGCCACGCAGCACGACCTGTTCTTCGCGCAGGGCTACGTCCACGCCCAGGACCGTTTCTGGCAAATGGACGCCTGGCGGCATATCGGCTCTGGCACGCTTTCTGAAATGTTTGGCAGTGGGCAGGTGGAAACGGACACTTTCCTGCGTACGCTCGGCTGGCGTATCACAGCCGAACAGGAATACGCGGGGCTCGATGCTGACTCGAAAGCTATTATAGATTCCTATACCGAAGGCGTTAACGCATATCTGAAAGATCATGATAAGACTGCGCTGAGTCTCGAATACGCCATTCTCGGACTTCTCAGCCCAGACTACAAGATCCAGGCGTGGACTCCCATCCACAGTCTCACGTGGGGGAAAGCGATGGCATGGGACCTGCGCGGCAATATGGGTGAAGAGATCGAACGCGCGGTACTATTGAAAACGCTCACACCTGAACAGGTTGCTGAGCTTTTCCCTGCGTATCCCAAGGATCATCCGGTTATCGTCAACAATATCGGTGATGGGACTTCCGCCAACTCGGCAATGCAACCGAAAGCATTTGACATTCCGGACGAGACTCTCCGCGCACTCGAACATAACGCCTCGCTCCTGGACCTCGCGCTTGGCCCCGCGGGCGATGGAATTGGCTCCAACTCCTGGGCAATCTCCGGGTCGCGCACATCAACAGGTAGGCCGTTACTCGCGAACGATCCGCATCTGGGGATTCAAATGCCTTCGATCTGGTATCAGGCCCATCTGGAATGCAAGCCCATCACCGACGCGTGTCCTTACAACGTGGCTGGCTTCACGTTTGCGGGTGTGCCTGGAATCATCATCGGTCATAATGACCACATCGCGTGGGGCTTTACGAATGTCGGTCCTGATGTAATGGATCTGTATATCGAAAGAGTTAATCCTGATAATCCAAATCAATACGAAGTCAATGGCGAATGGGTAGATTTCGAAACCCGGACAGAAACCATTCAAGTCGTTGGCGGCGAAACCGTGGATATGACTGTCCGCCTAACGAGGCATGGGCCCGTCATCTCTGAGTCCTATGGCCCGCTGAAAAACGAAAACACAGATAATGATCCGGAATTTTTTCCCTTCAAAGAACGCGCCGGCGTGGAATTGCCTGAGCAATACGTTATAGCGCTCAAGTGGACCGCGCTTGCGCCTTCCACACCGTTCAAAGCCATCTGGGGCTTTGATAGAGCACAGAATTGGGATGATTTCCGCGAAGCCGCACAGAACTTCCATGTGCCTGCGCAAAATCTTTTGTATGCGGATGTGGATGGAAATATCGGTTATCAAATGCCGGGTGATATTCCGATGCGCGCGAACGGAGACGGGACAGTCCCGGTGCCCGGCTGGACGGATGAATACGAGTGGACAGGCTTTGTTCCATTTGAAGAACTGCCGTACACATTCAATCCGGTTGACGGTTATATTGCAACTGCTAACAACCAGGTGCCGCCATCTGATTATTCCTACCTCATCACCTATGACTGGGATTACGGCTTCCGTGCGCAACGCATTGTCAATTTGATCGAGAACGCGCCGGATAAGATTGATATTGCTTACATGCAGTTGATACAGGGCGATTCATTCGACTCGAACGCTCCTCTGTTCGTACCAATAATTCTGCAAATGGATGAACTTTCTGACAACCAGGCAAATGCGCAAAACGCGCTCAAGGACTGGGACTATCAAAACCGCGCGGATTCCACCGGGGCGGCAGTATTCAACGCCTTCTGGCGGCACTTCCTGCAAAACACATTCAACGATCAAGTGCCCGAAGAGCGATATTACCCCGACGGCGGCTCACGCTGGAACGAGATCATGCGTCACATGGATGAGAACAGCGCCTGGTGGGATGACAAAACCACAACGGATGTAACAGAAACTCGCGCCGACACTCTAAGAAAATCCTTCGAGCAAGGCGTTGCGGAACTCGAAAAGATGCTTGGCAACGATCCAACAGAATGGAATTGGGGCGAGATGCACGCATCCACATTTAGAAATGGCACACTCGGCGAATCAGGTGTCCCACCGATCGAAGCATTGTTCAATCGTGGTCCGTTCCCAACGAGCGGCGGTGAAGCGATCGTCAACGCAACAGGCTGGTCTGTACAGGATGGCTACGAAACCAACTGGCTCCCTTCCATGCGCATGATCGTGGACCTGGGTAACTTGAACAACTCGGTTACCGTCCACACTACAGGACAATCGGGGCATGCCTACCATCCGCATTACATTGACATGGCGGAGATGTGGGCGAATATTCAATACTATTCGATGTCCTGGGATCAGAACGAGGTGGTGTCGCAGATGGAAGGACATTTGGTGTTGACCCCAAAGGATACTGAGTAGACAGGTCAACTGTGAAACCCTGACGATCCTGAACAACGTCCCGAAGGCTTGTCCTGAGCGTAGCGAAGGAACTAATCCTTCGGGACGTTGAGACCTTCTGAAGGTTGGAGGAACTACCCCGATAGAAAATGCCTGACTTGTGATAAGCCAGGCGGATAATGCCAAAGAATTGCTCTTGACTATCTTCGGCGGCCTGGCGGTCGTAGTCGCGCGCTTGCGGTGACGTTAGACCCATAGCTTTGCGTCGCCGGCTTTCACCGGGTTTGCCTTTACCGGATGTTTCTTACAACTTACTCTAACTTGCTTTCGTAGTCCAAACCTTGCAGAAAACGATGGAGCCTTTTGGCTGTGGCTTATTGAACGGGCAGTGAGATTCTTCGAGTCCGTGGTTTCCTCTCGCTCGTGCGCGTTCCGCCGACCATCTCAAATTGCGAGGAGTCGTCGCCAAAGATGGCTTTGAACCCGGCACGCACGCGCTTGACCCTGTCCCAGAGAATGAGGTTTGCCTCATCGCGCTGGTTGCGCAGGTCGGTCAACTTGTTTGCCAGGTTGGTCAGCGATTCGTCGATCGCACGGGCCCGGTTGACGTCCATGGTCAGCGCACCGGTATTCAGGGCGCCAAACGTCAATTGGTCGTCGGTCTGGCACTAGGCGTCCAGGACGCTTTTGGCTTGTTCGTACACATCAGAAGGGTAAACACGTTTAGGCATTTTATTAGTGTGTAAAACCACTGCCTAAGTCAGTGAGTAGAGTGAGAAGGTTATACCGTGAAGGGTAGTTGAGAAGTTGGGTATGATGGGCCTCCCTGGAAGGCGTGCAACCAACCAAAAAGGAGAACTCACCATGGCCCAACGATTCAAAAGGCTATCACATTCGCTGTACGAGTGCAAGTATCATATTGTGTTCTGTCCGAAATATCGATATCGAATCTTCAAGGAAGCGATAGGAGAATATGCGAAACAGCAAGTGTATCAACCGTGTAAGCAAAAAGAACAGGTAGAAGTAATGGAGTTGAATGTACAACCAGACCATGTGCATCTGGTAGTGTCCATTCCGCCGAAATATGCAGTGTCAGAATTCATGGGATACCTGAAAGGCAAAATGGCGATACGATTATTTCAACAGTACGAAAGCCTTGGGCGACGATATTGGGGACGTCACCTGTGGGCCAGAGGGTACTGTGTGAGCACTATTGGACTGGATGAAGAAAAGATAAGGAAATATGTCCAGTGGCAAGAGAAACAAGAAAAGCAAACTGAGGCAGTGCAAGGAAAGTTGTTCGATTAAGAATCTATCCTGAAAGAGCGCGCCTTCCAGGCGCATGGCTCTAAAGCCACCGCCGAAGGCGGTGGTAGTTTACTGATTTCACCGCCTTTGTGTGACTCTGTAAATATCATATCGAGTTCTTCGGGAGAATGCACCTGGCTGTGGCCTTCGGCGGGATGAAAGCCCAATTGGCGCAAGAGGAAATTGCTGACGCCGTTGACAAATCGCACGGGCTCCCGCAGATTCAAAATCGTCAACGGGTCGCAGGCAACGTGCCCCAGCAACCCACTTGTCCATTACATCGTCCATCGCTTCTTGCGTAAGGAGATCCATCGCTATGCAAAGTACTACCCTCAACACCCTCGTCAACTTGCGTCTGCGTAACTCGCTGACACTCAAACTGCTCAGAACCTTTTCAATCCGTGCCCGGCTGATCACCCGCATCACTCCCTCCAACGCGATTTCGTGTGTCCAATGGACAGTCGAGTCAATTTGTCGTAAACTCCGTTCCATGAGATGGCTCCTTCCTCATTTGGCTTCGCAACCCGAGGATGCCGTAAATGGCGCAGGGAATCATCTCTTCTTCGCTTATCTAATCAGTATTGCGGCTAAAGTAGCGCCGAAGGGCGCTGTCTTATTTCGGCATGGAAAGACCGCCGTAAATACATGAATCCACGCATTGCAAATGTGGTATATTTTGGCAAGGAGAGATAGATATATGAATGAGCGCATATTGATCATTGAAGACGACCAGCAAATCCTGAAATTGCTTCAGCGCGGCCTTGCCTATGAAGGC
>DATDRD010000676.1:0-5672 GCA_035291925.1 Anaerolineales bacterium | reverse complement strand
CGCGCCGTTCTTCGATCTGCTTTCGCTTGTCGAAGTCCGCCCGAATCTTAAAGTGATTGACCTGGGATGCGGCACCGGCGAATTGACGCGTGACCTGGCAGATGCTCTTCCAAACAGTGATGTGACAGGTCTCGACTCGTCTTCGCAGATGCTGGAAAAGGCCGCTTCTTTCCTCAGCCCAAACCTGCGCTTTGAACAAGGAGATCAATCCCAACTGACGGGCGAATGGGACCTCATCTTCAGCAACGCCGCGTTGCAATGGTCAGAGAATCATTCAGAACTGATTCCATTTCTTTATGGAAGACTGAAACCAGACGGACAGATCGCCGTACAGATCCCATCCAATCACAACCACATCTCACATCAGATCTATCGCGAGACTGCAAGCGAAGAACCGTTCAAATCCATCCTGAATGGATTTCAGCGTTACGCGCCTGTGTTGTCCATTGACGATTACGCGCGCCTCTTCTTTGATTGCGGAGCGGAAAGAATCGTGGTCTTTGAGAAGGCCTACGCTCATGTATTGGAAGACTCGGACGCGGTGGTAGAATGGATTTCAGGCACCGCGCTTGTGCCTTATTTTGAAAGATTGGGCGAACACAAAGAACAATTTGTGCAGGTGATCCGCGAGAAGATGCTCGGTGTAATGCCTGATAGGCCCATCTTTTATCCGTTCCGTAGAACATTGTTTTCGGCAAGAAAACCATAATAACTTGAAACCTGACATGTCTCCGCGAGGAGTTGGCCGGCAAGCACCACTGTCCACGCCGGGGCTGAGGCGAGAGATGGCGCGAATGAGACATGTCAGGTTTGTCACATGAAAACTCATGGGCGAACCTCAAGGATACGACCCCAAAGAAATCATTTACCGCCTGGGCACGTTCTTTCTGCTGGTGGGTATTGGACTGCTCGTGTTCTTCCTGCTCTCTGAAGCAGCAGGCACCCCCACGTTCCCTTATTTTTGCTGGAGTGTGATACTCCTTACGCTGGCATTCATGTTCCGTGCGCGATATAAAAGATCCATTCAACCCAGCGGGCGATTTAGCATTTTCAAAAGGCTGATGCCAAAATCAAAAGAAGGCAAGGCAAAGAAATAATGAGTAAACTGATCCCACTCTCTGAAGCCATCTCAAAGTATGTGAGCGATGGAGACATCGTTTACGCGGCCGGGTTTACACATCTCATCCCATTTGCCGCGGGGCATGAAATCATCCGCCAGGATAAAAAAGATCTCACGCTTGCGCGCGCCACTCCGGACCTGATCTATGATCAAATGGTCGCGGCGGGATGTGCACGCAAAGTGATTTTTTCCTACATGGGCAATCCCGGTGTGGGATCGCTTCGCATTGTCCGTTCGGCAATTGAGCACGGCAAACTCGAATGGGAGGAATATTCTCACTTCGGCATGATCACGCGTTTGCAGGCGGGAGCTTCGGGCTTGTCATTCCTGCCCATGAATCAGACCGGCGCGACCGATCTCGAGAAAGCCAATCCCAATATCAAACGCATCCCTGATCCGTATGGCGGAAAGGACGTGATCGTGGTTCCTGCACTGCATCCCGATGTGGCAATTGTTCATGTCCAGCGCGCGGATGAGAACGGCAACGCGCACTTATGGGGAATCATCGGCGAACAAAAGGAGGCCGCCTTTGCCGCGAAAAAGGTGATTCTCACCGCGGAAGAGATCGTTGACGAATCAATCATCCGCTCGGACCCGAACCGTACGATGATCCCTGGCATTGTGGTCAGCGCTGTGTGTCACGTCCCGTATGCCTGTCATCCATCCTACGCGCAGGGATACTACGACCGCGACAATGAGTTCTATCTTACCTGGGATAAGATCAGCGAGTCAACTGAGACGGTCAAATCGTGGCTGGATGATTGGGTATATGATTTGAAAGATCGAGAGGAATATTGCGAGAAACTCGGCCCGCAGGTACAGGCGCGACTCATGGTGGAAAGCAGTTTCAGCCAGCCGGTGAATTACGGAAAATATTGACGGCCGGTCTACGACAACGCGAACATCCGAGGTCTTTGAGCCCTTGGGTGTTTTCATGTGGGGAAAATTTTAAGTTGACAAATCCCGAAAATGCCGTATACTGAATGTATCTCACTTTCGTGACGTTATAATGTAATAGTGAGATATATTTTCCAGACGTTGAATTTCCTCACGGGTGGAGGTTCTGCATGGCTTTACGATTATTCGATAAGTGGCAGGATCAGTCATTGGATGGAATCATCGCGGAATGTCGGGAACTGGTGGAAGACGCCGATTTTCCGACGGTGCGACGCTGGCGCGAAGCGGGGGGGAAAGTTCTCGGTCATTTCCAGGTTGACTTTGCAAAGCAGCGGGTAGAATCCGCCCTGGGTAAATAGGTTGTCGTATCCTGGATAACTAAAGGATAAGGTTTTGTAACAGATAGGAGAGATTTATGGATGATATTGATAAATAGATCAATAACCCTGTCGCCTTCAAATAACACTAGTTAACCTAAGGAGAGCACCCATGAATGATCAATATAAATATGTACTGCCTGAATCCGAAATACCCAAGGCATGGTACAACATTAATCCAGATATGCCCGTTGATCCGGCCAAGACGGCCTGGAACGCCCTGCTCCACCCGGCCACCAAGGAGCCGGCGACGCCCGACTTCCTGGGGGTGCTCTTTCCAATGGGGCTCATCATGCAAGCCGTGAGCACGGAACGCTGGATCGAGATCCCCGAGCCGGTGCGCGAGATCTATCGGCTGTGGCGACCCTCGCCCTTGATCCGGGCTCGGCGGCTGGAAAAGGCACTGGACACGCCAGCGCACATCTACTACAAGTACGAGGGCGTCTCCCCGGTCGGCTCGCACAAGCCCAACACCGCGGTGGCGCAGGCGTTCTACGCCAAAGAAGAAGGTGTCAAGGGTTATACCACCGAGACCGGCGCCGGCCAGTGGGGCACCGCCTTGGCGATGGCCTGCAACTTCTTCGGCCTTGAGTGCCATGTCTACATGGTGAGGGTTTCTTACAATCAGAAGCCCTACCGGCGAATCATCATGGAGACATTCGGGGCCACGGTCTTTCCCAGTCCCTCCGACAAGACCCAATATGGCCGAAAGCTCCTGGCAGAGCAGCCGGACCACCCCGGCTCGCTGGGCATTGCCATCTCCGAGGGCGTGGAAGCCGCGGTCACATCGAATGGCAAGTTCAAGTACTCGCTGGGATCGGTGCTGCCGTTCGTGCTGATGCACCAGACCGTCGTCGGGCTGGAAGCCCTCAAGCAGTTCGAGATGGCCGGCGAATACCCCGACATGGTGATCGGCTGCGTCGGCGGGGGGAGCAACTTCGCTGGCTTTGTGTTCCCCTTCCTGCATCAGAACTTCACCGCCGGCAAGAAAACGAGGGTGATCGCCGTCGAGCCAACTGCCTGTCCGTCGTTAACGAAAGGCAAATACACGTTCGACTATGGCGATACGGCCGGGACGGCGCCCATCGCCAAGATGCACACCCTGGGGCACACCTTCGTTCCCCCGGGGATTCATGCTGGAGGGCTGCGCTATCACGGCATGGCGCCCCACGTGTGTGCCCTGTATGACCATGGGGACATCGAGGCGGTGGCGGTCAAGCAGGTACCCGTGTTCCAGGCGGCGGTCGACTTTGCCCGCGCCGAAGGCATCCTGCCGGCGCCCGAATCCGCCCACGCCGTCCGCGTCGCCATCGACGAGGCCCTGAAGGCTAAGAAAGAGGGCAAGTCCCGCGTGATCGCCTTCAACCTCTCGGGGCACGGCCACTTCGACCTGGGAGCGTATGACGCCTACCTGCATGGGAAGCTGGAGGACTACGAATATCCGCAGGCGCTGGTGGACGAAGCCATGAAGGACCTGCCGGAAGTTACTCTTCAGGGGGCATAATCCCTTTATTCATTCCTCCAACTGTACAGTTGGAGGAATGAATATTTCAGGAACATAAGTATTAGAGGATTGGCGTATTATGCGTACCCTCGAACCCTCTGAAATCCGCTTGAGCTTTGTATCGCTCGAGAAAGTGTTGCCGCACGAAGAAGATGACCCGGTCCGTGTGAAGCGAATAGTCAGCGCCTTATCACGAGATGGGGTCTTGCGTAATCCACCAATCGTGGCAGAATATCAATCCAAGTATGTATTGCTGGATGGCGCAACTCGCGTTTCTGCTTTAATTTCTATGGGCTTCCGAGACGTATTGGTTCAGATTGTGGATTATAGTGGGGAAATGGTGGATCTTAATGTTTGGCATCATGTAATTGTTGGATTACCTCCCGACCAACTGCTGGCAAACCTGGCAGACGTGGATGAATTGACAATTCAACGAATAGATGCAACGACAGTGAATCAACTTTTGGTTGCGCGTAATGTCGAAGCTTGCTTAATCATGCGAAATGGCACACAATTCGCCGTGCTTTGTGAGGGGGATATCTGTGACAAGATGGAATTACTTTGTCGACTGGTGGCCGTATATCGGGGGAAAGCGGAAGTTCATCGTACAACGCATTTTGATTTACCGCCCTTGATCAAACAGTATCCTTACCTTTCGGCGGTTGTTGCTTTTCCTGTATTCCTGCCATCTGATGTTATACAAATTGCCCTAAATGGAAGCAAAATCCCAATGGGAGTAACCCGACATCTCATTCCCGGCCGGGCGCTGGGATTGAACATTCCCCTTGAGAAGATGGGTGATACGCCATCTCTTGAGGAAAAAAATGCCTGGTTAGACGATCTCGTCCGCCAGCGGATACGAATGAATAAGGTTCGGTTGTATCCGGAACCGGTATTTGTCTTTGATGAGTGAGACGAGATGAATTCTCAACCAGTATTAGGAAATGAAGCAATCGCGATAGGAATTGTAGAACATGGTTGTCGTGTGGTGACAGCCTATCCGGGAACACCGAGTTCTGAAATTCTGGCGGGGGTTATAAAGCATAAGAAACTCCTTGAGAGGCAGGTGTACACCGAATGGTCTATTAATGAAAAGGTAGCTTTCGAAATTGCCTTAGCCGCGAGTTGGACTGGGCTGCGGGCTGCGGTGGCGATGAAACAAGTAGGCCTGAATGTTGCCTCAGATCCGCTCTTCAGCGCCGCCTATACCGGCGTGAGGGGTGGGTTTATCATTATCCCGGCTGACGACCCTGGTCCCCACTCATCTCAGACCGAGCAAGATTCACGTTTAATGGCTCTTGTCGCCAAGATACCTGTGTTCGATCCATCTACTCCTGCAGAGGCACGGGAGATGGTAAAAGATGCCTTCACACTCTCTGAACGATACAAAATTCCTGTCATCTTGCGCCCTACGACGCGATTGTGTCACGCAGTACAGAGCCTATCCATTGACGGCGCTCATTCTCCTGACGACGGGGTCCCCTCTGTCAAATTCCATCGGGATCCCCCGCGTTGGACAGCCACGCCAAAATTCCGCAACCTGCTTCACTTTGAGCTCAACCAAAAGCTGATCGATATTGGAAACGAATTTTCCGATTCCCTGCTCAATTATATTGTTGAGGCGGATGGCGGCGGTACGGTAGGGATCATTGCCTCTGGAGTTGCATTCCATACCGCCCAACAAGCATTGCATGAATTGGGAGTGCAGGTTCCGATACTCAAAATTGGCACACCTTTTCCACTACCGCAAAAGCTGGTCAATGCATTCTGTACT
>DATDRD010000675.1:0-4598 GCA_035291925.1 Anaerolineales bacterium | reverse complement strand
TGGTGTTGATCCTCTATGGGGTGATCCCAACCTTACAAACGGAATCAGCCTTTGGTCGCGTCTACGCAGCGTATGGCGGAATCTTCATCGTTCTCTCGATCCTGTGGGGCATGGTCTTCGATGGCTGGAAGCCCGACCGTTTCGATTTGATCGGCGCGGCGATTGCGCTGGTTGGAATCTCCATTATTATGTGGGGACGCCTGATATTTCGGTAAAATCCAAAACACATTCAACCAATGGTTGCTCTGCTTGTGAACGGCGTGCACTCACACCCTCACGTTCATGATGCTATGAGACACTTCCATGCCCATGCACCAGACTTACATCATCGGCATGAGCATGTGAAGACAGCTTAGATGTGGAATTCTATCTATTATTCTCAGAGGTACTCTCATGCTGGTGTGAAAAGAAGTAAATATTTTCCCACTAACCTTTTTCTACAATTGGCAATGTAAATGTAAACGTACTACCGTTTCCATCTTCTGCCGACTCCACCCAAATGCGTCCACCATGCGCTTCGACAATGGCACGCGCGATGGTCAGGCCGATGCCGCTTCCACCTCCACTTTGACGAGAGCGGGATTTATCTACGCGGTAAAAGCGGTCGAAGATGTTGGCTAGATGTTCAGGCGGAATTCCAATGCCAGTATCGCGGACAGCGATTTGGACTTCGTTGCCAACTTGTTTTGCAGAGATGGTTATCCTGCCACCTTCTGGAGTGTACTGCAATGCGTTCCCTGTGAGATTTGTCAGTACCTGAACAGTGCGGTCTTCGTCGGCGAGGATATGCGGAAGGCCAGGAGCCAGATCGAGATCCAGAGAGATGCGTTTAGATTCCGCGTGAGGCGCGAGTCGCTTGGTGACAGTTCGCGCGAGTGTAGAAACATCCAAAGGTCGAATATCCAATTGATAAGCGCGGGCTTCGACACGGCTAAGTTCCTGCAAGTCATCCACGAGGCGATTGAGGCGATCTGCCTCGGCGTGAACTTGCTGAAAAGTTTCATCGGTGGCGGGCAAAACGCCATCCATCAATCCTTCCATTGAACCTTTGATGGCGGTGAGAGGTGTGCGGAGTTCGTGACTTACATCGCCGATGAGACGGCGGCGCATGGATTCAATTTGATTCAGTTTTTCAGCCATTTGATTGAAATACAATGCGAGCTGTGCGAGTTCATCTGAGCCGTTCACTCGAACGCGTTCATCATAACGCCCATCAGCAATGCGTTGTGTAGCTTGAGACATGGCATGCACAGGCGCAATGACACTGCGGCTGAAGTACAGGCTGAGCGCGATTGCTACAAGCATGGCTGCCAGGGCTGCATACATTAGTGCTTCGTTGAAACTGGCGCGGAAATCGACGTACAACTGTGACATCGAGTCAGGGTTTCCAAAACCCTGGTTGCCCATCCCCATGCCCATTCCATTTCTCATCATTCCGCTCATGTGACGATTGAAAGATGTCGGCAGGATAAACTGACTGGCAATGATCAGCACTGCCACACCCACAACGATGATGGCAAGATAAGACAATAAAAGTTTTGCGCCCAAATGGCGGCGGAAGTAGTCGGTCATAATTCCTCACAATGCCTAAAGCGGCTCATCTTCAAAGCGATAGCCCACGCCGCGCACCGTGGCAATCAAATCCTCACGGCCCAATTTTTGGCGGACGTGACCCAGGTGCACATCCACCACGCGCATTTCACCGAAGTATTCGCCGCCCCAAACTTTTTCAAGCAATTGCTCGCGCGATAAAACGCGCCCGCGATTTTCAGCCAGCGCTTTCAATAGATCAAACTCGATGGCAGTGAACTCAATCAGATTTTCATCAACCGTGACGGTGCGTGCGCCGACATCTATGTGCAAATGACGAAAAGATAACACGCTCATTTCGGACCCCGAACCTGCTCCCGTTTGGATGCGTCTCAGAGCGGCTTTGACTCTCGCAGTTAACTCGCGCGGGCTAAAAGGCTTCGTTACGTAATCATCCGCACCGATAGAAAGACCGACGATCTTATCGGTCTCTTCGGTTTTTGCAGTGAGCAGGATCACGTACACCTCCGATTCGCGGCGCAGGCGCGAGAGTAGCTCAATCCCATCCATTCCAGGAAGCATAATGTCCAGAATTATGAGATCGGGCTTGAAGGTGCGTGCCGCTTTAAGTCCCGATGGCCCATCCATAGCAGTGTGGACTTCATAGCCTTCGGGCTTGAGATAAGCCGCGACGAGATTCACGATGGAAGGTTCGTCATCTACAACAAGGATTTTAGCCATAAGAGATTCTCTATTTGTAAATCCGGTTCAATCGTTGGCTTTATTGTAACTGTACTTGCAAGGAACAAAACGCGCCGAATTGCTTATCGTCGGAGCGTTTGCTACATGAGGGGCGATAAATTTACTCGGCTTCTTCAATAAAAGTCCCGTGCCAGGTGTGCAGGAAGATTTGTCCGCTGTAACCGTTGACGCTCAACATGCCGATAATCTTGCTGTCCTTCTCGAAGTCAAGAGTGTAATAGCCATAGAATTGTATGGGATCGGTCTCGGCGGTCGCGCCCGCGTAATTGGCATCGAGATATTGCTGGGCATATTGAATGGCCTGTTCAGCCGTAACGGTCATTTCAGCAGAGACATTCGCGGAAGGCGCAGCCTGGTAATTCCAGTCACTCATCATACCTTGTCCACCCATCATTCCACCGTGATTCAGACTGCCGTACTTGAGATTCCACATCATGTTGGGACCATATTCAGGATAAGCGATTTGTGAAACAGGATCTACGAGCAGTTCGAACGCACCCAAGCCCGTGTCACTTTCCTTGACGATAACGTAGGCATTGTTGTCGAAGATCATGACTTCGCCTGTCTCCAGGCCTTGAATGTTAAGGGGCTGAATGTATTTCTCTGCCGCCGCCTTGGCCTGGTCAATGGTTAGTGGTGTGACGTTGGGATTGGTTCCATTATTCCAGCCGTATCCGCCCATCATTCCACCCATCATGCCATATCCGCTGCGACCGTTCATCATGCCTGGACCGTAGGCGTTGTTATTGCCGTAGCCGAACATCATCACTGGACCGTAGGCGTTCGCGCGGGCATACATGCTTCCAGCGAAAAAGACACCGCCTGCCAGTGCTAAGACAGCGATGACGATCAGGATCGTGGTCAAAGTTTTGTTCATGGATGATCTCCTATTGTTTGCGATTCACACGTTTGTGTGTTGTTTTATGATGCTAGTATAGGATTCTCCATTGAAGATGGTGTAAAGCGACTATAAAGATACTGTAAAGGTTATTTTGTGGTATAGGCTCAAAATGAATCCTGGCAGGCAAGAAAATCTAGCTTGCCAGGTGGAATTTATTCAAATGAGATTAATGCACCACATCGAACTACGCGAGGCGGGCTGTTGATCATCCCACCATCAACTTCGATCTACTGCAGGTACAATGCCTCTGCAAGATGTGCAAACTGAATTTCCTCACTTCCCGCTATATCTGCAACAGAGCGCGCAGATTTGAGGATGCGATGATAGGCACATGCCGATAAATTGAGTTGAGTTATCGCCACCCGCAGCAGGCCATAACATTTGCATGCTCCCGTCCTTTGCCAGAACTTAATGATGAGTTCGTTTCCGAGTATAATCCTAGTCGCCCGCCCCCGTAGCTCAATGGATAGAGTAACAGACTTCGAATCTGGTGGTTGCGCGTTCGACCCGCGCCGGGGGCACCTTAACCTGCGATGAAATCCCCAACTTCTGAGGAAAAACTGATTCTCTTGTTACTGACACGACTTGAGCGAATCTCCGTCGATTCGTACTGGGCACATCGAGCCAGCGGGGTGAGAGGAGCATTATTAAGAGCGTTGGAAATGATAGAAAATGGATCGCAAGATTCCAAACCAGACATATTGATTGCAGAGGGGTTTGAAATTTTGAAAGAGGCTGCCAAGGAAAAATCGCAATGAAAGGCACGGAACAAAAAGAATGAGCCGTCAACCCATCACAGTACGATGGGGCCTGCTCATCTTCGCTCTTATGATGGGTCTTGTGCTCTTAATAGGTGAAAATAAACAACCCACTACGCAAAATTCAACGGCTGCCGTCCCTTTTAATTTGCCATCCACCACTCCCACTGGAAAAGTCGCATCTGACAAAAATTTCCCGTTGGTTCGTCTCGCATGGTTCACAAATATTCCTCGCGAGGACCACATGTTCAGGGTTGTAGAATGGTTCGATCTCTATATCTTCCATCAAGGAAACGAAAAAGACCGGGATTTGATGGTTGCACTTGGTGCCAGGGGACCTATCCTGCAATATATATTATTCGAGTCGATACAGGCCCCGGACTCATGTACAGCGAAGCCTAAATTAAACCAGGTTGCTTATCTACCTGGAGATTATTGCCGCATTAGTGAACAGCATCCTGACTGGTTCCTGCTCGACACTGAAGGGCAGAGAATCCATGTTCAGGATAAGGACACTAACCTATATCTCATGGATCCCGGCAACTCAGGCTGGCGTTCATTCTTCCTTGACCGGATCAAAACGATTCAGGCTGAGCCAAACTGGGATGGTGTATTTTTGGATAACGTGCCGGTGACACTCGCCTTCC
>DATDRD010000674.1:0-4034 GCA_035291925.1 Anaerolineales bacterium | reverse complement strand
GATGGGGACAGGCACGCCCGCACGCTCCGCGTGAATCCACGCATCACGCTTGCGTTGTGCTTGTCCGAGCGGATTGCCAGTCTTGGCAGTATTTTCAAATGCCTGTTGTAATTCGGGTGGAACAAACTTGCCTTCGAGAATAGCGTTCTCACGCGCGGCTGGCATGATCTTGACCATGTTCACTTCTTTGGGGCAGACTCGCAGGCAGTTGGCGCAGGTAGTGCAAAGCCAGAGTTCGGGCGCTTCGGTCAAGTCGATGCCTGTCTGGGCGTAACGGTAAAGTTTGCGCGGACCATAGTTGCCAACCACATCCACTGGACAGACGGGCACACATTTGGCGCACTGGTAACAATCCGCGAAGGATTCCCCACCTGGAATGGAAGCAATCTTCTCGATGAGTTCAGGCGTGTACTCGAAGATCACACGCTGTTCGAACATGCGGTTCCAGTGACCCGAAATATCCACGCCGTCTACTACGGCATGCTCTTTTTCCACTATTTTTGCTTTGATTGGACCAGCAGGCATAAGTTATGGTCTCCTTATCAATTCATCCTCGGTGGTCGAGTAGTTCCGAGTGAAGCGAGGAGCATATCGAGACCACCACCTTTCAGGTAAATTCCTGTTTTCAAGTTACTTGATGGTCTCGATATGTGGCGCTGCTGGCGCCACTACTCGACCATCGGATTCTCTGTCTTAACTTTCGGCAACCCCAACAACCTTCTCGCCATGTTCGGCAACGATGGTAACAGCCCATTGAAGTCGCGGCTCAATCGCCAACTTGTTGTGCCGTACATGTAAACGCTGTAAGCGCATGCCAGGAAAGCGCTGTTCGCAAACCGGGCGCGTTTCTCGTTACTTATCAACTCATCGGTCCACAAGCCTGTGCCTTCTCCAAATTTCATGCTCATCGCAGTGACCGAACCTACGCGGGCGTATCCATCTGCAAGATTCTCCGCGACAAGGTTATGCACACTTCCAGCAAGCAAAGGCAGAATTCCAGTGCCAGTGGTCGGATCCCAAAGCCAGCGAGTCCACAGCCAGTGGTCGTTGGGAGACGTGTTGTGTAAAAGTCCTGTTGCCAATTCCATTGCGAGACGAGTATCGAGTGCATTCAGTTTTTCAACAAACATAGCAACTCGAACAGGCGTTGGCGCTTCGCCATTCAATAATTCATCAAAGAGTTTGTAATCACCTTGCGCGAAATTATTCGTTATCGTTCTCGCATTCGCTTGTGTGTGCGTGACAGCGATAGCGATGTCAGCGAAGGAGGATGTTAATTTGGCGGAATCAGTTTCAAGGCTTGCACTGAGCGCAGTCGAAGTGCCAAGAAAAAGGCGGGCTTGTCGTTCTGCAAGTTCATCTGCAATCGCGATCACGTTATCAGGCGAGACTTGACTCAACGCCTCCTGCAAAGTCGCCTGCAGTTCGGGGTCGTCGGGTCCCGTCTTCTGCTTGATGATGTGACTCTGTCGCTGAGGCTGCGTCATGCCAATACATTGACTTTACGAACAGATGCAACCGCGCGTGCCGCGGCAAGTCCAGCCTGTGAAATCGAGTCGTCGAGATCGGCGGGGCCCGATGCGGCGCCCGCGACGAAGATGCCTGCTCTCGTTGTCGCGACAGGGTCAAGCCCCGATACGCCGCCCGCTTCGATGAAACCGTATTTGTTCTGCTGGATATCCATGAGCTGCGCGATGGCACGCGTGCCCGCGCTCGGCTCCATGCCAACCGAAAGGACGACCAAATCCATCGTCACTTCCATCGGGCGTGACATGGTTGTGTCTTCGCCGCGCACAAGAAGTTGATTACCCTTCGGCAACACTTCGCTGATGACACCCTTGATGTAATTGACTTTATATTTTTCCTGCGCGGGCCAGTAGATTTCATTTTCCCAATAGCCATACATGCGCATGTCAATGTAGAAGATGAAAACTGTGGAGTCGGGCAGTTGCTCGCGCAGTTCGATGGCTTGCTTGCTGGCGATGCCGCAGCAAACTTTGGAGCAATACTCGTTGCCGATTTGTCGGTCGCGCGAACCGACACATTGGACGAACGCGATCTTCTTCGGCGCTTCGCCATTCGACGGGCGCACGACGTTATGGTCTTTCAACATCTTTTCCAAATCGGTGAGCGTGATGACATCGGGAAAAGAATAGTAGTTGTAGTATTGGGTCGCGCGACCAGGATCGAAATGCTGGAAGCCTGTGGCGATGATGACGGCGCCCACCTCGAGGGATTCCGCCGCCCCGCCCGCTTCGATCTGGACTGTGAAGCTGCCCTCGTCCCCTTGAATGGACTTCACTTCCGCGCTGTACTTCACTTCCACGTTCGCGTGACCCGTGACCGACGCGGCGAGTTCAGCCATCGCTTCGGACGCGTCGCGCCAGTGATGAGTGAGCTTTGCATAATTCTCCCGGTCGGGTGTGCCGCCGAGTCGTTCGCGCTTTTCGATGAGGACGGCTTCCCCGCCGAGTTCCGCCACACAGCGCGCGGCTTCGAGTCCCGCAGGTCCCCCGCCGATTACAAGAATTTTTCCAGACGTCATTTGTGTTCCTCCGAAAGTCTTGCGTAGCGGACGCTCTCTAGCGTCTATGCTTGTATTTGAGAGTTGTCCTTATCTTTCTTGGGTAGTCAACCGATTTGCCGTACGCTATATGGGGCGGCTTGTTATTGATGCATTCTCCATCCGCCACCAACATAGATTAACTGCCCTGTAACCCAGCGTGCTTGCTCAGAAGCAAGGAAAACCACCACATCAGCTATATCTTTAGGCTCACCCACGCGGCGAAGGGGCGTCGTAGATGCGATATCTTCAGCGGCTTTTGGTGGGAGATAGCCTGTTTGTGTAGGCCCTGGCGAAACAATATTGACTGTGATACCGTACTTGCCCATTTCTGCAGCGGCAGAACGGCTATAGGACTCAATGGCATGTTTGCTTGCGGCATAACTGATATTTGCCGTATGGGCGTGCGCTGCATCCGTACTGATATTGATGATACGCCCAGACTTTGCGCCGCGCTTCAAGTACCTCTGGAGATACTCCGCCATCAGCATGGCATAGGCGCGCGCATTGACGGCAAAGTGAGCGTCAACTCCTGCGGCTGTCACGAGTCGGATGCCGCCACCTTCATCCGTTACAAGAGATGGGTCGAAAGTTTCAAGTACGCAGAGGGTGTGATTGTTTACCAATATATCCACTCCACCAAGATTTGACTCACACAAGTTGAATAAGAGAGAAATGTTATTGGAATTGGCGAGATCAATTTCGTGGGCGACAGCTACACCGCCCTGCGCGTGAATACTTTCAATCAATGGGTCGGCGGACTGTTGTTGCATCGCGCGATATAAGACATCTCCGCCTATGCCCATTGCTTTTGCTTGTTGGAGCTCTTCGTCTGAATAATTACACGGCTCGCGGTAAAAGGTGATGAACACTTTTGCACCTTGAGCAGCAAAAGCCTTTGCTATTGCCGCGCCGATGCCGTGATTTGCTCCTGTGACCAGAACAACCTTGTTTTCAAGTCGTGGGTTAATCATAGGCATTTAGTTCATAGGTATGACGGAAGCCGCCCAACTCGTAATCGAGATTGGGGAGGACCTCAATTTCTCATGCCGTCAAATTAATAGGTGTATCCGCGTCCTGCCAGGTGATTCCAGATTTTGTACCCGCGCGGATGGCGTCGAGGTCGGCTTGAAATTCATCCCAGTATTTCTGCCAGTTGATTCCAAGCTTCTCAAGGAAGGGACGCCAGTCCGTGGAGTGCCAGTGGAACTGCACCACGCGGAAGGGATGCGCGCCCATCGCCAGCGCGGCGACCTGCGCGTCGGATAAAACTGGGATACCAACATTGCGGTCATGCGCTTTCGCCGCGAATTGACTCTTGTCAAGCGTTGTCACACAGCCTGTATCGTGAGTGACTGTCAAATCGGGATTGGCTTCGTTCTTCATTACTTCGATTTTGCGAAGCACCGCAAATGAACGGGTAAAGTCGCGCTGGACGAGAACGTGACGGAAACCAAATCCACAGCAATCG
>DATDRD010000673.1:0-3793 GCA_035291925.1 Anaerolineales bacterium | reverse complement strand
TTGCAGGCGTCCGGATTCTCACGCAGCTTTAGGTAGCATAGGACATCGGGAGTTGCCAGGGATGGAGTGAAGACCGCCACACGTAGGCACTGGATCGCGCATGGAAAATATTGACTAACTTACTGTTTTTCTTATATTTAGGGTACTTAGACAAAAGTCGCACCGTGTCTCCGGAACCCTAAGTCCGAGTTCGATTCTCGGCGGGCGCACCATTCTGAATTTCACCAAGAATCTCGCCAATTCTCCACAGCTAGAAAAGAGCACCCTTCGTTGCGGACTCGCGCAATTGAGCAAATATGACAGGGTCAGAAACACGGAGGCGTCGCCTCGCCGCCATTTTCGGATTTTTCGGAATTACGAAAACGTTAAGGTATCACGGACACGAGTGTCACGAGCACGTCTTTTTCCCAACGATGGAGCGGGAGGCTCGGAAATAAGGATCTCTCAAAAAAGCGGCACGCGGCTACTTCCTGGGAAAGCCGAGATCGGTCTAAGACACTCCTGCATTCCTCGGTTTTTTTCCCTCCGTAAAAAGCCAAAAGCAGACCCTCCGACCCGACCTGCATTACTTAATCCCCCTTACCTTCCACCGATCCCTTCAACGAAGTGCGAGGGTCCAGCAGTAGATGAGCACAGCAAGTGCCGCGCTACCGCAGGCCCACTGGACACGGAGCCCCGGCGGATGCGGCGCAACAAAAGCGATGAGGATTCCTAAGACACCGCCAAGCAATAAACCGAAGAGGTGAGCCCAGACGTCGACGCGCTGTCCTCCAGTCCCTAGCATCGCGAGAAGGGCAAGAGCTGCGGCAATGGGTAGCCAGGCGGGGCGCTTGCGCACCGCTCTCCGGCGCCGCCTAACCATACCGAGGCCGCCGAGCATGCCGACAGCGCCAAAAACGGAAGTAGAGGCTCCTACCGAGACGTGGGGGGAACCGTGCAGAAGGGCGTTGGCAAGATTTCCGCCGGCACCTGCCAGCAGGACGAGAGCGGAACCGAGCCCCAGACCCAGCATGCCAGATACGGCACCGAAAAAAATAGCGGCGCCGATGGCGTTTGTCGCCGCATGGACAAGGTCGGCATGCAGGGTGAGAGCTGTCACCGTACGCCACAGCTCGCCAAGAATTATCCGGTTAGCATCCGCACTGCCGCGTTCGAACCAAGGCACCGTCTGGTTCCATATAATGGTGGCGGCAAAAAATACCAGGAGCATTCCCACGACGGCGATTCCCGCTAGCAAGTTTGCAGACCCTACCGGCTCATCTTCTTCCTTTAGTTTCGGTGGGTTCTCACTCTCGTATGCCGAGAGGCCGACAAGCGCCCTCTCCACCTCTTCCTCCGGCACGCTGAGAACGACGCCATCCTGGGTCCGACGCACGCTAGAGGAAAGGCCCTGGGCAACAAGAACAAGCTCCCACTCCTCCGCCAGGTTGTGGTCGCGCGTGACCCGCAGGGGAACTTCTGAACCTTTGGTCATCGTAACCGCGCCGGATAGCATTCCCGGCGTGAAGCAGCCCGGGAGATGTTTTCTAAGTGCTGCCAGGCCAGCGGCTTCTGCTTGCCCATTTTGGTTAACTGTTCAGCTCGCAACAAACAACAAAAGTCCCGCCACCTTCACACAGATTATCAAGATTCCAAGGCCCGATGGTAGACCCCAATCTCTTACACGAGCGAGCCTGGCATCCACTTTGCCGAATATTGTCTGGTGATCAATCAGTGGCATGTGCTTTTATGGCCTCTGGGAGATGGACGGCGCTCCGAGGTCATGCCGTGGGTTACGTGAAGTCGAGTAGAGCGATGGCGCATGAACGCAACTCCCTTGGCCAATTTAGCTTGCATTGCAAACGCAAGCTGCGCATTGTCGATTAAGCGCTTGCGCCAAAGCGCCCAGGGGTTACTCATGTTTCCATCGCCCCCTCTAAAATTCCGTACGGCGAGTTTTCCCCAGTACGGCTTCAAGCAAGGGATTACTCAGAAAGGCCCTGCCGGTTACCACCGTTTGACCTCCCCTACGCCGCTCAAAGAGTACCCAAGGCTTTTTCGCTCTGTCTCTAGCTTTTCAGCAATCAGAGCACCTTCTCCCCTTTGATCACGGACACCCTTTGCCCACGGGTCCTTCGCATCGGAAAGGCATTACCCCTCCCTCAAACGCTACTACAACCCGATCCGCCAGTCTTGAAGACCTCCACCGACTTCCCGCTTCCAACGGTTATACGATGAAGCCTCACGCCCTCAAGACCTTCCCTTCTTTGACTGCACATCTTTCCTCGGTTGACGCCATCCTTACGCCGGAGGGTGATCCGAGTGCTTCTGTCTGTTTCTTCCTCGGACCTGCCAACCATCGGGCAAGTCTTCCCCCTTGGCACCCTCAATTCCCCGCTTCAATCGGCTCCCTGCGGTGGGTCTGACGACGCGGCAATGTTCGCTTTATGCTGCATCCCCCGAGGTTGCTCGGCCCCTGTGCCGACCGGGACACCCCGCCCTAAGACGGATGAGCCCCACAGGCCTTTTACATCTGGGCTTTCTTGAGATTCGTCACCTCCTCCCAAACCAGACATCACTACCTGGTCGAACAGACAATCTACCAGGGCGGGACTTTCACCCGCTAGACACGCAGCGTTAAAGGCTGCACAAGACCCCCCGATCCCTTTAAATTCGGTACCTTTTCTACCCCAAACGAAACATTAAAACTCTTTCGGTAAGCCTGCCTGTCTAAGAATGCCGTTTGCGGTGTGGCGGGAAAGAATCTTGTTGTCTACCGGGAAATAGCGGTTCGCTATGGGACTGTACCAAATCTCGTGATCGCCTTTGCCCTGGCGGTGAAAGTAACACCCGTTCGCCCGGAGAATCCGCTTCACGTCGGGCGAGTAGTCTGCCATTTAGTCGCGGAGCGAGATAACCTGTTCGCGGTGGGCAATCAGATTGATAGGCACTTCGCGGACCGCGTTGCCTGCCAAAGCACCGTTCGCTTCCAGAAGCTCGGGGATCATGACGGAGAGTTTTTCTGCCAAAGCCTCAATGGTGTCGGCTTCGGTGATGAGCCCGGGGACATCATCGCTGGTCGCGACCCAGACTTTGGCCTCCGGGTCCCATTCAGCGTTTACTGTGATTTGCTTTGTACCCATTTAACCAAAGTCTAGGCTGATGACTTCACATTGTCAAACACCTGATTCCGCGGCTGGCAAAAGGGGAAGAAAAGGAAATGAAGTATACCGTCCCCGGAAATTCTCTCCAAGAAGCCACGGGCGAGCCTGGCATCCGCGTTGCCGAATATTGTCTGGTGATCGATCAGTGGCGTCAGCTTTTATGGCCGCGGGGAGATAGACAGCGCTCCGAGGTCATGCCGTGGGTTACGTGAAAAGACTCGTTTAAATTTCCCGAAACCAAGAATCACAAATATCACGCCTAGACCCCGTGCCCCGTATAGGTTGACGTGTGTCACGCGACAGGCGATAATCCTGTTCAGATGAGTATTTGTTCGATTCGACATCGGGGCTTAAAGCGGCTCTACACAACAGGGGAGGGACGGGATCTTCCGGCTGCCCTGGTGGAGAAAATATCCGACATCCTGTTGGCGATCGACGAAGCCGCCCGGCCGCAGGAGGTTGGTTTGTTTCCTGGTTGGAGGCTGCATCCTTTGAAGGGTGAGTTGAAGGGTTTCTGGAGCGTGACCGTTAGCGGTAACTGGCGGGTGATCTTCCGGTTCGAGAAGGGTGACGCATTTGACGTCGATTTGGTTGACTATCATTAAGGGAGGTATTTGAAGTATGGCGATGAAGAATCCCCCGCATGTGGG
>DATDRD010000672.1:0-2644 GCA_035291925.1 Anaerolineales bacterium | reverse complement strand
AATTCTACGCGCTGAGCGGAACGTAGTGCAGACGAAGCGCAGGTTTACATGTTGCATGCGCTTCGTCTACAGGACAGGAATTCACTGTCCCTCCGCTCAGCGCGAAGTATAAGCAGCGATAATAACACCTATGATACACTCACGCCATGCTACAAATCATGGAAGCCCATCGTGACAATTTCACCATCAGTACCGATCCCGCGCGCCTGGATGCAGAAGCCATCGCCGAAATGCTCGAGCGCGCCTACTGGGCACAGGGACGCCCGCGTGAGCGCGTCGACCGGGCGCTTGCCAACTCACTTGTCTTCGGTCTCTATGATGGCAAAAAGCAGATCGGTCTCGCGCGCGTCATCAGTGATTACGCCATCTTCGCCTACCTGTGCGACGTCTTCATCCACGAAGATTATCGTGCGCAAGGCCTGGGCAAATGGCTGGTGCAAACCATCCACAGCCATCCCGACCTGCAGGGCCTGCGCCGCTGGACTCTCGTCACACGCGACGCGCACAGTCTCTACACTCCATTCGGCTGGACGGGCCTCAACGACGCAGATAGCTGGATGGAGATCCTGAATCCATTTCCCGGCGAGGGACGCGATTGATGTCCTCGATCATCCTCAAGCAGGGACGTGAGAAGTCGCTGCTCCGACGACATCCTTGGATCTTTTCCGGCGCGATTCATCACATGGATGATCCTTCGGCCGCCTCAGGATCGACTGTTGACCTGCTCTCGTTTAATAAGCAGTTTCTCGCCCGCGCCTCCTACTCGCCCCACTCCCAAATCCGCGCCCGTGTGTGGACATTTGAAGATGAACCAGTTGACAGGGAATTCTTCCGCAAAAAAATACGTGCGTCACTTGCCACACGTCAGACGTTACAAATCGAACACAACACAAATGCAACTCGCCTCATTTATGCCGAATCAGACAACCTGCCCGGCTTGATCGTGGACCGCTATGGCGATGTTCTTGTCCTTCAATCTCTAACCGCGGGAAGCAATTACTGGAAAGAAACCATCGCCGATCTCCTGATCGAAGAAACCGGATTGGAAAACATCTATGAACGCTCCGATGCCGATGTCCGTGAATTGGAGGGGCTGGAGCCAAAAGTTGGCATTCTTCGTGGCACGATTCCCCAATCGCCACTTGCCATTTACGAACACGGCCTGAAATTCCTCGTCAACATCGAGCATGGCCATAAAACAGGCTTTTATCTTGACCAGCGCAAAAACCGTCTGCGCGTGCGTGAACTTGCAAAGGATAAAGATGTACTGGATTGCTTCTGTTATACAGGCGGGTTCACGGTCAATGCGCTGGCTGGCGGAGCAAAGTCTGTCCTTTCAGTGGATGCTTCTGGAGATGCGCTTGCTCTTGCAAAGGAAAATGTCATATTGAACGATTTGCCCGTCGATAAAGCAAACTTCATCGAAGGTGATGTTTTTCAACTCCTGCGCAGATTTCGCGATGAGAACCGTTCCTTCGACATGATCATCCTCGACCCGCCCAAGTTTGCTCCCACCGCCGCGCAAGCCGAAGGAGCCGCGCGTGGCTATAAAGACATCAACCTGTTCGCATTCAAGTTGTTGAGGCCTGGCGGGATCCTGGCCACATTCTCATGCTCCGGTGGGATCGACGCAGGGTTGTTCCAAAAGATCATGGCGGGAGCAGCCCTGGACGCAAATGTCGACGCGCAGATCGTCGAGCATTTATCGCAGGGAGCAGATCATCCCGTCTTGTTGAATTTTCCAGAAGGAACCTATCTCAAAGGTTTGATCTGTTTGCGCAAGTAAGGTGCTATTATTCGTTGCGTCTATTAATTTGAATGTCATTGCGAGTCTGCGAGAAGCAATCCCCAATTAACTGGAAGATTGCTTCACTCCGCTCGCAATGACATTTTAGAAACGGAGGAAGAGATGAAACATCATAAATATTTGATCATCGGTGGCGGGCTGGCCGGTGATGGCGCGACCCGCGGAATTCGTGAACTGGATACGGAGGGTTCGATTGGCATGATCAGCATGGAGCCTGATCCGCCCTACATGCGGCCTAATCTCTCAAAAGGTTTGTGGAAAGGCCGCCCGCTGGAGAAGATCTGGCGTAAAACGGAGGAGCGGGCTGAACTTCACTTAAATCGTAAAGCAGCCCAACTTGACCCAAAGAAAAAATATATCCATGATGACGGGGGAGACGAATACACTTACGATAAGCTATTGATCGCGACAGGCGGCTCGCCCAATCATTTGCCTCTTGGGAATGGGGACATCATTTATTACCGCAACTTTCAGGACTATAAACATTTGCGTGCCATGACCGAGCAAGGAGACCACTTCGTTGTGATCGGGAGCGGCTTCATCGGTTCGGAGATTGCCGCGGCGCTGACAATCGTCGGTAAAAAAGTAACGATGATCTTCCTTGAAGATGCGATCAGCGGACTCGTCTTCCCCGGCGACCTGGCGCATTTTTTGAATGACTTCTATCGCCAAAAAGGTGTGGAAGTGGTGATCAATGATTCAGTTGCCAGCATTCAAAAAGAAGGGAATCGCATCATGGTCCGTACTGGGAGCGGGCGCGCAATCGAAGCGGACGGAGTCGTGGCTGGAATCGGCATCCACCCCAACCTTGACCTGGCGAAAGAAGCTGGTCTTATG
>DATDRD010000671.1:0-3989 GCA_035291925.1 Anaerolineales bacterium | reverse complement strand
CCCTCCTCGATCATCTTCAAGATCTTCATTCGTTCTTCAGAGCTAGCCATTCCACACCTCCTTACCCGATGTAGACTTGCACATGTTCGCCATCCTCGTCGTCGTTTACATTTACGATCAATGGCGCGCCAGATTTACCCGTCGCATCCAGCACCTGGATGATCTCATCCACATTTGTCTTTCCCATGCCGCGTAGGTTATGTCCAAAATTCCGCAGGAACCAGGCAGTCAACCCCAATGGCAGTGGAAAGCCAAGTGTAATATTTTGGGGCCAGTCATGGGCTTCCCGCCGGTCGACATTTACGTAAAGCCATTTGGAACCCTGTCCGCCTGCGCCAAGTGCAATCAATAATACGCCCAGGAACAACGGGAACAACAAACAAAAGAACCAGAAGTTCAAGCCAGAGTTCTGCTGGACAGTGTAAATGCCCCACGCGCTCAACACTGCGACAAAGACACCGATCCACAGCGGGATCATCGCAAAACGGCGTGCCCGTGACTTGACCTCTTCGAACTCAGGAGCATCGCTTCCTTCGAAGCCTGGGCCTGATTCCGTTTGAATGAGTTTCATCTCCGCCGGAACCGAATCCGCGTCCAGTGCGCGCATCAGACTTGCGGCCTGATCGGCAGAGATCTTGCCTTCTTCCACCATCTGCAAAATTTTCTTGCGCTCTTCGGAAGACATTACTTGCCTCCTTCCAGGGCGTTGAGCAACTGTTCAGCCTGCTCAGCCGTGATCTTTTTCTCCTGTAACATTTTCAGGATAGCCATGCGTTCCTCGTCCGCTACAGGTTCGGAGGGTGGAGAAGGAGGTGTAGGTCTATTCTGTGAATTGAAATCCCAATTCCAGCGCCCTACGCCTGCATTCGCCTTCCAGTGACGCGCGTGACGTTCGGCGTGTCGTTCTGCACGTCGTGCAGCCTCTCCTGCGAGCTTTTCGGCACGGCGGGCTGCTTCCTCAGCGCGCTTGGCCGCCTGTCCGGTTGCCCGTTCCACCTTGCGCGAGATCATTTCGCCAAAGCCGGACCAGTCGAAATTGAGGCCCGCAAAATTCCCGAACTCATCAGCAGAATTGCCTGCATTGGCATCACCGGTCACACGGATATCGCCGCCAGCATTTAGCGTAATCTTCGCGGAACCATCCCCAAGCGTAATGCCTCGCTCTATGGCATCTTCATCATTCTCAATACCGGGCCAGTCAACATCAATTTTATCGCCGTGTACATTAAGGGTCGCATTAACATTTGCAGGCAGAACAAGCAAAATATCATCGCCTGCCGTGATGGAATATTCGCCGTCCGCTTTTGGCTCCAGGTAAACAACCACATCCTCCCCTACATTGACTTTTATGTTGCCACGCGCGCCGCGTAATGCAAGATCATCTGCTACCGAATCAATCGAGATATTTCCTTCCACGTCGCGAATGGAGACATCTCCATTGGCATTCTTTACATAGAGATTCCCCTTTGCGCCGCGCAGGCTGAAATCGGCTTGAACCGAATCAATCGAGATCGAGCCTCCATCACGGATGGAAAGGTCTCCGCTTGCTTCCATGAATTTGATGTCACCCATTACACCGCGGATGGAAGCATCTCCACCTATCCTGTTGAATTCGAATGAAGCAGCTTTGGGGACCCGCAGCGAAAGATCGCCACGGCAGGAAAGCAATAGCTCATTACCAGATTGCTCCAGACGGATATCCTCGTCATCACCTTTTATCAGGATATCGCCGCCATCCCAACCCACAACACTGAGGTCTCCATCAATGGCTTCAACCCTGATCTTTGGAGAGATGCCAGCAGAAATTGTTTTGGACATGGTCTACGCCTCCTCGCCGCGCAATAAACGCATGGCTTCGTCAGGTGAGATCCTGCCCGCTTCGAGATCCTCGAGCACACTGCTTCGCTTCTCCGGGCTGACCTCAAGGACTTCATCCTTACCAGGTTCAAAGCCGAGGGCACGAATCACTTCATGCAAGCGGTTTCTAATCGTCGGGTAAGAAAGACTGAGTTCCTGTTCCATCCGATTGATTTTGCCTTCACAGCGTACAAAGGTCACAATGAAATCGAGATGCTCGGCTGTGAGATGTGCAAATGGCCCACCTGTAAACTGACCTTCGATGGAAGTATCACAAGATGGGCAATGCAAACGGCTGACCGTCAATTCTGAACGACACACGGGACAACGAGTTGGTGCTGCATACATAACGAATCTCCTGAAAAGTTCGATCATTCAACCGCGAGAAGGCTTATAATGAGAGAAAAGGCAGAAAATCACGATTTTTAAGCGTTCGGCTTTGTAATTTTCAAGAACAAATCAATTCCTAAAGACATTATAGGCAAAATCTTAATTTTGTCAAGGTATTATTCAATTTTATTAATCACAAGAGAAGATAATTCAATAATCTTGGTGTAAATCTCAAAAAAGATAACTCAACAACAAATCTCTCCTCCGAGGCATATATGATTCGTTCCCTTTACTACATCCCTGGAAAACCAATCCGAAAAGACATTCCTCCCCACGAGTTCCCCAAACTCACCCGAAACCGCCAGGGACTTCTCTGGGTGGATTTCGTCAGTGAGCAGCCGGAGACCTGCCTCCCTATCCTGCAAAGCTTTGGGTTTCACCCGCTGGCAATTGATGATGCCTTGCAGGAAACGCACGTTCCCAAACTCGACGATTGGGCAGATTTTCTTTATATCGTCCTCAATTACATGCACGTGACAAAGAATCACGAGGGATGGGACAGCCTTGTTGATGAACTGGACATCTTCCTTGGCCCGAATTACATTGTTACCCACCACGACAATCCACTCACGGCAATTGAAGAGACCTGGAATTCCTGTGACCGCGATCCACGCACCCTTCAGGAAGGCGCTGATCATCTTCTCTATAAGATCGCGGATTATCTCGTCGCTGAATATATGCCAATTGTGGAGGAAATTGACGATGCAATTGACCAGGTCGAGGATCAGATATTTGATCGGCCCTCGCCCCGGACTCTCGAGAAGCTGTTTGCGCTAAAACGCGTTCTCCTGGCTATGAGGCGGATCCTGTTGCCCCAACGCGAGGTCCTGAATAAACTCGCTCGTGACGATTACAAAGTCATTGACCCGAAAGACCGCATTTTCTTCCGCGATATTTATGATCATCTTGTCCGTTTGCATGACATAAATGAAAGTTTGCGGGATCTGGTGGGCGGCGCGCTGGATACCTATCTGTCCGTGATAAACAATCGCATGAATGAAATCATGAAAACACTGACAACTATCACCGTTCTATTCATGCCACTCACCTTCCTTACAGGCTATTTCGGAATGAATTTCTTCGAGCCACTGGGTTCGTTGAAAAGCTGGACAACAAACCCGGTTTTTTATCTGACGCTGGTCACCATCTTCATTATGCCAATCGGTATGTATATTTGGATGCGCCGCCGGACCTGGATTTAGACCAAGGAAGTCTACCCCGAACACACTTGACACAGAACAGACGTTCGGTTATCATTCATAGCACAAATGAGCGAAGAATGCTCCGGAGGTTGCTATGATGGTACGCAAAAGTAAGGGATTGGGTGAACGTCACCAGAAGATCCTTGAGTTTCTTCAGGAATATCAGCGGGCGAATAGGTACCCGCCGTCGATCCGTGAGATTGGTGAAAAGACCGGCATTTCTTCCACTTCGGTCGTCAATTATTATCTCGATCAACTCGAAAAGAAGGGCATGATCGAACGCGATCGCAAGATCTCACGCGGGGTACGACTTTCAGGCCCCAACATCTCAGCAGATACTCTGCGCGTTCCCATCCTTGGCCCAATTGCTGCGGGTCCTTTCATGCTTGTGCCAGAACCCGGTGTCAACTACATGAATGATAAAGAATACGATGCCGTTGACATTGCTCGAAGCCTGCTCCCTTCCAAAGAAAAAGGGAACGACCTCTATGCACTTGAAGTAAAGGGAGAATCCATGATCGACGCCATGATCAACGATGG
>DATDRD010000670.1:0-2180 GCA_035291925.1 Anaerolineales bacterium | reverse complement strand
TCAACCCTGGGGCATCCTGGCAACGCTTCCAGCAGACCTGATATTTGCTTATTCCGGCAAACGCTTCCACAGTAACTGGTTCCCCATCATTTTGCATTCCGGGCAGAGTGTATTCTTCCTGGTTCTGATCCTGGGGCTTGTACTCGGATTGGCGTAGATTGGTAAAACGCCGGCAGGCTGGCACCAAACTCGCCTGTCGGTAATTTCGTTGTGCTATTTCATTTTCAATTTCAACAAAAGCAGAAAATCATGAAAGAATTTTCGTTCTCATCCATTGCGGTCAAAACCACCCTGATTCATACGGTGACCTACTTTTTGATCGGGCTTCTAGCCTTCCTGTTCCTTGATTACAGCGCAAAGTATGCCGACCCAACTGTCGCCGTTGCGTTGCGTCAAACCGATCATCCCATGGTCGCGGCTGGACCCTTGTTTCAGGTTCTGCGCGGATTCCTCTTCGGGATTGCTTTCTTCGCGTTACGCGATGTGATCTTTCCCAAACAACGCGGCTGGCTGACCTTGTGGCTGGTTCTGTTGATCGTGGGCGTCTTCTCACCCTTTAGCGCCGCGCCAGGCTCCCTTGAAGGTGTCGTTTATTCCACATTGCCCATGTGGTTTCACCTCATGAGCCTGCCAGAGTTGATCATCCAATCTTTTTTGCTTGCGTCTCTGACTCACTATTTGGTGAACCACCCCGAGAAAAAATGGCTGAGTATTTTGTTCGTAGCGTTGTTCGCGATCATTGTGTTGCTGACTCTGCTCGGGGCATTATCCGCCCTGGGCTTCCTACCCGCGCCGGCATGAATGAAGGAGTCGGGATGAATTCTCAAACCTCAAAACCAAAACGTGGATTTGCATGGTGGCTGAGGGCGACGCTCTTGTTTGTGATGATTCTCGTTGTTACAACATGGAGCGCGGGTGCGGTCGTCAAGTCCAATTTGAGGAAACAGAATCCAGCTCCAGGTCAGATGGTGAACGTGGACGGTCGCGGGATGCATATCTATTGCACAGGGGAGGGCAGTCCAACGGTCATATTGGCGGCGGGGCTGGATGACTTCTCCATCTTCTGGTCGCAGGTTCAGCCTGAAATTGCGAAGGTCACACGCATCTGTTCGTATGACCGCGCAGGTCTGGGATGGAGCGAGCCGGGGTCAAGTCCGCGCACGAGCGGAATGATGGTGGATGAACTACATGCGCTATTGATCAATGCCAAAGTTGATCCGCCTTATGTGCTGGTCGGACATTCCTTCGGCGGCGCGTTGATGCGTTTGTATGCACATAACTATCCCGATGAAGTTGCAGGCATGGTGTTGGTGGATGCCGCGCCCGATGAATTGTTCGTCCGTGTTCCCTCCTGGCGAAATGCCATTGAAGGAAAACTTGGCTTATACCGCACGCTGGCTCCATTGAGTTCGTTTGGTCTGCTGGCGTTTACTCCCGGGAGTATCCCAAACCGTGGAATGCCCGATGATGTGCTTGCCCAATATCGCGCCATCGCCGTATCCACCGACTACTTTCAAACAGGCGTTGCGGAAAACGAAGCCTTCGAAAGTAATCTGACAGAAGTGCGAAATGCAAATGTTTCCCTGCGCGACATGCCGTTGATCCTCATCAGCCGCGGCTATTGGGACGCGATGTCTGGCTTTTCAGAAATCGAAAATCAACAAGCGTGGCAGGCATGGAACGAAATGCAGTCCGAGATGTTGTCGCTTTCAAGCAACAGCAGACAAATCGTCGCTATAGAGAGCGAACACAACATCCAACTTCAACAGCCAAAACTTATCGTTGACGCGATTCTTGAGTTGATCGAAGCAACTCAAGAATAATTTTCAAACAACCATTTGAAAGGAGTCAGCCATGTTCACGTTCAGTCAGTTTTCTTTCGCCTCCATTTGCCTGGTCTCGATGCTTGCGCTGACAATAAGGACTGCAAGCGCCAGTCCGATGTCGCAAACAGGAAACAATTTCAGCGCCGTTGACAAGTACGTCAAAACCGAAATGAAACGGCTGGGCATTCCAGGTCTGGCGTGACCCTCTCTCAAGGAACGAATATGCCACAATCCATCAGTCTGAATTCGCAAAATAGGTATGAGATCAAAATAGCTGGTCAACTGGATGACTCCTGGCTGGGGTGGTTTGGGGAAGCAAAAGCTCATGCTGAAATATTGGTCGATAATAGCCAG
>DATDRD010000669.1:0-2070 GCA_035291925.1 Anaerolineales bacterium | reverse complement strand
GGACTTTGCAGTGATTTCTCCAGCACTTCGATGCGCCCTGTTTGATAGCGGAAGCCCCGCTGTCCGGCGCGGGACACTATTTGGCTCCATTCCGTCCGTGTGAATTCGTTATGGACTTCCTGCACTTGTCTGAGCGCCGCGCGAGTTTCGGTCAACAGGCGTGCATTCTCGAGCGCAATCGCTACCTGGTTTGCGAGGGCTGTGAGCACCTGCAAATCTTCGTTCGAGAACGCGCCAGCCTGGGTACTTTGCACATCCAACACACCTACCGTGTCGCTTCGGGATTTCAACGGCAACCCAACTTCCGATCGGGTGTTGGGGAGGTCGGGATTGTCAAAGAAAACGGCATCAGTCCCAACATCCAGCGCGATGCGGGGTTGTCCCGTTTGTGCAGCAAAGCCCACAACTCCCGTTCCCAGCCTCAAGCGGTGGCTGCGGGCCAGCATCCGTTTTCCGCCCTCGCTGTTGGCGGCTTGCAGGACCGCGAATTCACGATCCCGATCCACTAGAAATATGCCCACATGGTAAAAGCCAAAGCGGTCGCTGATGAGGCTTGTGACGGCAGGGAAAATATCGTTCAGGTCCTTCAATTGAGCGATGGATTCTGACAGTTCCGTGATCGTCTGGAGTTGCAGCGCCCGGCGGGAAGTCTGTTGGTTCGCCGCATCAAGTTCGGCAGTACGATCCTCCACACGTTGCTGGAGATTCGTTTTGATATCCGTAAGTTCGCGGTTGAGATCCTGCGCGGCTTTCAGGCGATCCCTTTCAACTTGAGCGCGGAAGATATTGACTCCAATAAGGATGAAACCTATGGACATAAATGTACCGGCAATCCTAAAGAAATCCTGATCCTGATATGTTACGGGCACATTCGAATACATCGGCGCGGCAAATGTGGCAATGGTTGATAAGATGACCAGAATCACGAAGTCTCTTAATGACAATATGATACTGGCCCCGATAATTGCAGTATGTGCATAAGTCGTAATAGCCGCCTCAAAACTGCTCGTCGTTCCCAAAATGAGCGAGATGTATGCAAGCGATGTAATTCCGTATGAAAAAAAATAGGAGCCTGCACGAGGATAGCGTGTGCGGCTTAACCCATAGGATATTGCGCTGATGAAGAGGAAAGCGATGAAGGCGCTGTACGAACCGGGCTTAAAAAGCAATGCCAAAACGAACAAGCCAGTCAGGATCAACGAGATCATCGCTGAAAGCTGCGCGCGTCGCCTTTGGCCAACCTTCTGGATGGACGGATGCGGCCGGGCCAGGAACTGCCAGGCGCGCGAAAGCCATTTGGTGTATGGCCGGGTTGTCTTCGGGCTTCCTTTCGCTGTCATCGCTTACTCCGATTTCTTCTCGCCCGCAAAGCTGCCATTATGCTTTTGCTCTTCCGTGCTGATCGATTCCGATGGGTTCACCAGCTGGAAGGTAACGGTGGAGTTTTTGAGCGTTTGCCCCAGCTCCTCCACGGTATCGCGCAAAATGGAATCCATTTGGAAGGATGCGCCAAGTTTAGCGGTAATATCTGAAAGGAAGGTTTCGCGGGCAGCCCGCTTCTGCGCATCCTCGAGCAGGCGGGCGCCATCCAGCGCAAGCGCAACGCGTTCCGCAGTTGCCTCTGCCATGGCAAGTTCATCCTCCGTCCATGCGTGTGAAGCATCAGGGTGGTTTAATTTAAGATGGCCGATCGTTTGACCGCGCAAACGCACGGGGAGATTCAACATATCGTTGGACGCGGAAGACGCGCTCGCTTCTTTCAACGGCTCAGATCTGACTCCGTCATAGCGATAGCCTCGTCCCTCGAGCGTCTCCCTGTACCGTCTCCACGCCTGACCTGCCGCTTGTCTTGATGCGATTTCGGCTTCCATCGATGCTCTTTGCGATTGTTCACGGGAGATCGCGTTTTGGATTGCAATCGCCATCTGGTCAGCAAGGATGGATAGCGTGGAGCTTTGGTCCTCGGAAAACGCATTTGCGTCTGTTGACTGAATGTCCAATACGCCAAGAATGATATCCCCCGACTTAAGGGGCAGGGCGATCTCAGAGCGCGTATTCGGCAAATCCACA
>DATDRD010000668.1:0-2590 GCA_035291925.1 Anaerolineales bacterium | reverse complement strand
CGATCACAGGAAAAGCCTTACTTCGTCCTTTGACGAGCCAACATAGGATGGCAATGAATCCTGCTAAAGGACCCAGCACCCGGATGGAGATCGTAAGCCCCAAAATGAGTCCCGCGAAAATAACGTTTCCTGACCTCATAGCCAGAAAGGTTTGGCGCAAGAAGTTCGGCACGTTCATTGGTTTGAAAACATTCCCAGCTTGTTGAAATGAAGTGAACACAGCTCGCGGGAACCCCTTCAACGCGTCAAGAAAAAGCCTGCCTTTTGAAGTCCTTATCAGCAAATAGCCCAGATAAACAAGGAGAACAATCACTCCCAAAATCAAAATTGGATCGGCAAAGCGATGAAATAAAGTTTGCGCCCTTGAAACATAGCTTTCCAGGGGTACGCCCGCAGTTTGAGCATATATGTGAAAAATTTTTTCAGGCAGGGTGTTTGGATCTGCCAGGTAAAAGAAAGCAACTAGCAGTGCGATCAGATAACCGGCTAAACTGGAGAGTACCAGGAGTCCGGCCTCAACTAACAGCAGGTTTATATACCTTTTGCGATCTGAACCATCGATTTGCCCCCATGCTTCTGAAAAGTTTTTTATAGGGGTCTGCAAGGATAATTCGGGAATTCGGCCCTCAAATGAATCAAGCACTTTGTATCCCGCAAAAACGCTAAGGACCATGAACGCCATGAAAGGTATATCCTTTGGATTCATGAAAGCATGTCCCCAAAGCAAAGGCTGGGCCGTGAAAAGGAGCAACACGGCCCATGCCGTCCAGCGGCTGAACCATCGTTTGGTGAGTGAGTAAAGCGCTAACCCGGTCAACTGGAACAGGACAAAGTAGGAAAAATGCCAGATATCAATTTTCAGCATGTTGGTGAAAAGGGATTGCAGGATTCTTCCAATTAATTCCACCAGGATGATGAAAGATGGACCATAATATCGCAAGTTACCAGGGCCATAATCCGGCTCATATAACAAACCAAAGAAGGACCTATAGGAATCCAGAGACTGCCCCGCATAGATGTAGTAGCGCGGTTCATCAAAACTTACCCCAAAATCATGGACAATGAAAATACCAACGATCAAGTTAACCATGATCCATATAAGGAACAAGTACTTTTCAATCCTGGAATCTTTAACCACAGGCATAAGTAGTCTCAAATTTCCTTCATATCATTTCATCAACTGCTCGACGCGACTCTCACCTACTGAGTAATATTTTGCCTTGCTATGATGCACGATGATCGCGGCCGTGGATTGCTCAGGGATCAACTGATAGGCTGTGCTGAGAGTCATGCCCAATTCACTGGTAACTGCGGGCAACAGCTCAAACACCTTCTTATGATCTTCGAGTTCCGGGATGGCAGGATATCCCCATGAGTAGCGCTTGCCTTGTTCTTCGCCAATGCCAAGTTCCCGGCGGATGTGTCCATGCAAATAATCCGCGGTGGCTTCAGCGGTCTGCACTGCGAGACCATGCGTGAAGTAGGCTTCGGAGTAATCGTGCGCGGCCTGGAGTTTATCGAAGCGTTCAGTGGCCTCATGTCCGACGGTCACAACTTGAAATGCCACAATATCCATCTTGCCTGTGTCAGCGGATGCGAAGTAATCGGATAATGCAAGATGATCATCATAGGGCTGGCGCGGGAAGGTGAAGCGCGTCAGTTCGTCGGGTGAGGCGATATCAATTGTGGCGGGATCGTAGATAATCAATTCATCTCCATCCGATTGACAAGGGAAGAAGCCATAGACGCCCTGTGGCTGCAGCCATTTTTCTCGCAGGGCTTCTTTGGTCATCTTGGCCAGGCGCTCATCAAAGTCAGCTTTCAGTTTTTCCCAGTCTTCGCCGTGCGTGTTCTTCGCACCCCAGGACAAACGATAGAGTTCGTTCAGACTGAGATGTTTGAGCACAATCTCCAAAGGCATATCCTTGACAACGCGCTGTCCCCACTTCAGGGGATGATTAATCGGTTCATGCTCGACCTTTGAGCGGGTCGCCATTTTTCGATGTTCCGGCACCTGTGAGGCGCGGCCCATTTCAAGATCCCCTTCCCGGCGGACGCGGGCGAGTAGTTGCTCACGCTTCTCAGGAACGATGAGTTGGTCCATCGTTTCAAGTCCTTCGAATGCATCCTTGCAATAGAACACACCCGGTTCGTGGACATCGCCATCATCTGTGAACAGGATGCGGCGTCCAAAGCGACGGTTGATGGCCGCGCCACCAACCAAAACCGGGAATTTGAGTCCGCGGCGATGCAGTTCGTTGACGATAAGCGGCATCTGCTTGGATGTGGATACAAGTAACGCGGACAAGCCAATCGCGGTCGCGTTGACCTCTACGGCTTGGGTGATGATCGTCTCTGCAGGGACTTGTTTGCCAAGGTCGATCACGGTGTAGCCATTATTGGCGAGAATCGTTTTGACGAGGTTCTTGCCGATGTCATGGACATCGCCGTAAACCGTTGCAATGACGACCGTGCCTTTGGTGACGCCCTCCATCTTTTCGAGATAATTTTCGAGATGCGCGACAGTCTTCTTCATCACCTCTGCTGATTGGAGCACGAAAGGCAGGATCAATTCGCCCGCGCCGAATTT
>DATDRD010000667.1:0-7200 GCA_035291925.1 Anaerolineales bacterium | reverse complement strand
GCGCGCATCGCGTTATTGAATGTGGAGAAGCGCAAGGAAATCGAATCTGTGACTCGTCGTGTTGAGAGATTTGAATTGCCGACTGACCCCGAATTCCAAAATCAATTCATGCTGGCAACAAGTTTCCCACACATGAGCGAGCCGTTCCCGCATATTGCGCACCTGATCCCGCATCGCGTGCCCGACCCGCTGGCGAAAAATTTTATGAAATAAAAATTCATACGGTGGTTGAGTAGGCACGAGCCGAATTGTGGCGAGTGTCGTATCGAAACCACCACGTTACAAAATTATTTCTGTTAAGTGGTGGTCTCGATACGTGCTTCGCTTACGCTCAGCACCACTCGACCACCGAGAGGATATACATGAACAAATTTCTGGAAAGACTTAACGCAGGAGAAGTGCTCGTTGCTGATGGGGCAACTGGTTCCAATTTACAAAAGATGGGGCTTAAACCAGGCCGCCCGCCTGAAGACCTTATTATCGATGCGCCCGATGTTATTTTGAAACTCGCCAGTTTATTCGTGGAGGCTGGCGCGGATATCATTTTGACCTGCACCTTCGGCGGCACACGCATGAGAATGAAAGATTCAAAATACCAGGATCGCACGCCGGAAGTCAACATGCGCGCCGCCGAGCTGGCGTGCAAAGCCGCAGCCGCGCGAGAAGAAGTCCTGGTCGCGGGTTCGATGGGACCGGTCGGCGCTTTGATCAAACCCTATGGCCCGCTGGAAGCAGAGGATGTCCGAGCCACATTTGCAGAACAAGCCAAGGCACTAGCTGATGGCGGCGTGGACCTGTTATTAATTGAAACGATGTTCTCATTCGAAGAGACAACCGCCGCGTTCGAAGGCGCGAAATCCGCGACGGATTTGCCAATCGTTGTTTCATTCAGTTATGACCGCGGCACACGCTCCATGATGGGTGTGAAGCCAAAGGATGTGATAAAACGCTATTCAGAATTGGGGGCAACGCTGGTCGGTGCAAACTGTGGGACAACACTTGAGAATATGGAGGCCGTTGTCAGGGAATACGCTGCCACTGTCCCCAACTTCCCTTTATGGGTAAAGCCCAATGCAGGAGTCCCGCACATGGATATCGAGACCGAGCTGGGCATTTACGATAGGGGCCCTGAGGATATGGCAGCCTATGCAAAGATCTATGTTGAGTTAGGCGCAAAGGTAGTCGGTGGATGCTGCGGCAACACACCGGAGCATATTGCAGCGATTGTGAAGACGGTCAAGAATTAATCCATTGCACAGGCCGTGCTTTACAGATACTTTTCCAGGTATGATCTTGCCAGCAAAAACGATGCCAGTGACTTGGCATCTGGCACATCGCCCCGCTCTGCCATTTCAATCGCCTTCTTCAAGGGTATTTTCTCAACCTGCAGGAATTCGTCATCATCCGCATCCAATGGGTTTTCCTTCAGCCCGGTTGCTAAATACACGACCATGAATTCACTGGAATATCCGGGCGCAAGATAGAACTCGCCCACCTTCTGCAATTTGCCCGCTTCCATGCCGGTCTCTTCACGGATCTCGCGCGCGGCGCACTCTTCGAACGGCTCATCACCGTCGCGAGTGCCTGCGGGCAGTTCGAGCAAATCCATGCCTGCCGCGTGGCGATACTGGCGGACAAAGAGCAGATTTCCGTCGTCATCAATCGGGATCAGCACAACTGAACCGCCATGCTCGATAATCTCAAGTCTCGTCTCGCCGCCATCCGGAGTTTTGAGATAATCGCGTCGGATCTTGAAGGCGCGTCCCTGCAGGAGGGTTTCGGATTTGATCAACTCAAAGGGCATGATATATTCCTTTTGTTTGATTTGAAATGATGCCAATAAATTATAAGACAAAAGCCCAGGCATTTGCCCGGGCTTCTCTCCATAATTAAACCATCTAAGGTATGCTCAATACCTGTCCAACGGTCACTGCCGATGATTCTGAAATCCCATTGGCCTGCGCGATGGCCGAAGGGTACACATCTCCGAACAGACATGCAACACCACTTACTGTTTGATCTGAAGCGGTAACCGTATACGTTGTTGGGTGGGTGCGAAAGGCACGCGGAGGCGGGAAGCGATTGCCGGTTTGCGGGATCTTCAAGACGAGATTAGGATAGTAGATGTCCCCACTTGGAAGATTATTAAGGTCGAGCAATTCTTTGGGGTTGACATCGAAACGTCGCGCAATACAATAGGGCCACTCACCTTTCTGCAATATATACGTCGGCGGGGATGTACCCGGAGGAAGAGCTGTAGACAATGTACCACTCACAGCCAGCGTTGCTGTCGAAGTGGAAGTTGGGTTAAGAGCCACAACCGGCGTCGCTGTTTGAGTTACAGTCTGTGGCGCGCCTCCCTGCGGAGTTTGGGTTACCAGTGCCGATGCTGGTGTTCCGGTTAATGCGAGGGCTGTGCCGGTCGCGAATCTTTCCACATCGGACATCTGCGTTGAATTGCCAAGCGGGGTGGCGAACAAACTGTTTGGATTAATCGGCGTATTGGTGACACTGGGTGGCTGTGAATATGGCTGGTTACATGCAGAAGCGATGATTGAAACCAGCATAAGGATGGAGGCAACCAGCGCGCCTCGTTTCATAGTTGCCATAGATATCTCCTCAATCTCCAACAAAGTTTCAACGATGGTAGCACATACCGTTTAGCGCGTCAAGTTAGGGAATGGTTAGGGAATGGGATATTAGAGGCATATCAACGCGCGCATTGAAAGTCAAACATTATTTGTGTCACGCGCGCTGTTTCGCTGCGCGCGGGACTCTGATCCTGCACCCGTTTCCATAACTGACACAACCCCTGGCGTATCCTCTTATCTTGCGCGAAGACCTCAGTGGATAGTTTTTCGGCATCATCAATATTTCCTATGACTGCTTGCGCTTCGATAAATGTCAGCCATTCAAATGGATCTTCAGGTTCATACCTGAGTGACGTTGCTTCATTGAGAAGGCCAATCACTTGATTCCAATCACCCTTTTGATAAGCCAGCTCTGCTTTTGCATAGTAATAACACCAGGTATGCTCAGGCTCTGACAGGAAAAGCAGCTTAGGAGTTTGATCAGCATCCAGGATAATATGCGATGGATCAGAAAGCGGAATGGCATCTACCAGAAACCGGGATTGGCGGTTATAGGTAATTTGATCGCCACGCGCAGGATCGAGCACACGTAAACAGCCATTCTTCGGCATATAGATTGTGATCACTTGCGAAGTCGAACCGCGGAATGTCACTCTTCGCAATCCCAAATTGATCCCGGTATTTGTTTCGAGTGAAGGCAATGTCCCTGTGCCAAGGCGCTTTTCTGTGTAGATCAGGGCATACGGCAAATTGCCTCCTTCGTAATCGGGCGCGTACATCCAATTGATGGGCGCGGTGAAGGAAAGGTCAGTTTCGTAATCAATGGGCAGTTGGTCGGTCAAAAGTGCTGTATTTGGCATCATGGCAGGGATTCGCCATGCAAGCTGCCAGTAGATTTCCTGCTGTTTCGTCCAGTCCCTGCGGAATATATTTGCATTGAAGAATTGTTGTCCGAGACCCAGTGCGATCAACATGGCAAATATATAGGTCTTAATGTGAGAATTCCTCGCAAGCAACTCGATCAATCCGGTAACAAAAAGGCTGCCTCCCAGCATCATCGAGATCATGAACCGGTCGTAACTGGACTGCAATGTGAGAGGAAGTCCCGCTACGAGGGAGGGTATGCGACCGAGCAATATCCCTGCCAGGCCGATCAGAATCGCAGAAACCGCAAAGGTTCGTGCTGCACCGTAGAAACTATTGAGCTTTGTAAGGTAGAAAACGAAAAAAATAAAAGCAACGCCAATAAGCATCAGAGTTAGTAGAGATGTCGGAGCAGTGATCGCCTTTGAAGCTAGCACAAGCACCTGTGCCCAGATATAAAATCCGCCCTTCCATAACGCTTCTCCCATTGCAGAAAAGAGCTGGGTTATCTTTAGTGGACTTTGTACTACTTCAACTTCATAGGAGCCATAGGTTCCTAAAGTATAAAAATAAGCCAGCCAGGCTGCGTTCCCCAGCCAGATAAGAAGATAGGGCCACCAATACTTTAGCGTTTGAGAAAGTCTTTGCCAGAAGCCATGCACTTCTTCGGAAAGAATCACCCAAATGAATAGAAAGCGCAATGGTTCAAGCCCAATAAAGTATTCAGTTGGGAAAACTCCGGCTATCAGGAGGAGAAGGGCATATATGGTATTTAGTATGTCATTGCGAGGGCGTTTGGGCGTGCTTGGCCCGCCCGAAGCAATCTCTTCATGAGTAGGAGATTGCTTCGTCGGGAAGAACACCCTCCTCGCAACGACAGGCTGGTTTCGCAAAGCACGCGCAGTGAATCCAAATGACAGGAGATAAAAAATAAAAGGAATCCACTCCTGATTGATATGTGTGAATGCCACCCAGTGCTGGCTATATCCCGGAAATACAAGGAATAACAACGAGGCGATGAGAGCCTGTCGCTTGTGGTGAGGCCAGACTTGATTTATCGCGAACCAGGCCGAAAGTCCGGATATGAAGCGAATGATGAGGGCAAAGATCTGCCAGTAAAGCGGAACGGGCGGAATGAGGTTTGTTGTGATGAAAAAGATCGGTCCTAAAAAAGGGCGGACTCCTGCGAAGGCGGGAATGAATTCCTTTGGTCCGAGAAATTTGGCGATCCACGCGAAGGGCCAGTCATCCCAGTAGAAGCCGGTGAGCGGAAGCAGCAAACCGTAGGCGAGGATGGTTGTGAGAAGGAAAATGAAAGGAATGGATCTATCTGAGACGCGAAGGGGTTTCATGCCATGGCAATTATAAGAGCAATCTCCGCGATGAACGCGGAGATTACCGCAGCAATGTGCACCTTGAAAAAAGCAATTCCTATTTTATCTTTGCGAGTACTGGAGCAGGTTTTGCATGCACTTATCCCTCGGCCGGGGCGGTACGCAGGTCGCGCATAACCTGCTGATCGTAGCCGGCAAAGCGCGGCAACTCGTTGATACTGAAACGATTGAGTCTCTCGGTCATTTTCGCGAGAAACAGCGCACCCAAAAGCGGGTTGCTCATGAGGCCGCGCAGAGCCTGAGCAGGGATGCGGATCAGGGTTGTTGTATCCACCGCGACAACATCCGCGGTACGCGCAGTGCCGGTCAGCGCGGCTATCTCGCCAAAGAAATCCCCGCTTGTCATGTTCTCAAGCGATCGATAATTCCCCTCCGCACCTGTAATACCAGCCACGACCTTACCAGTGAGAATGAAATATGCTGCATCCCCTTTTTCACCGTGATGCAGGACCGTAGTCCCTGCAGGAGCCTCCATCACTCGCGCCTGTCGGAGCAGACTTTCACGTTCCTTTGCAGTTAGAGCTGATAAAGAGGGGACCAGGCCTACAAGCACATCCATGTCAGCAAGTAGAACCGGTCGTTCTGTGCCCAACCCTGACGTGCCGGGAGCGGTACGCAAAAGAGTAAGTGCCTGACGCCACTCGGCTCCTTCCTGACGCAGACCTGGGAGGACGACTACAAGGATTCCTCCCAGTAGTAGGATCAATGCGCTGACCAGATACATCAAGCGGACATCAATGGCATCCGCCAGACCTGCAGCACCCATACCGACCAGGAACAGTACATCGCGGGCGACGAAGAAAACACTGTTCACACGTCCGCGCATTTCACGGGGTGTATTCCGTTGTACGACGATTCGGCGTGCGATGGAAGAGGGAGCGTTGAAGAAGCCCGATATTGTCACGATCAAAATCGCCAATGGGATGGAGTGCAGGGATGAATAGATAATGCCTGCCACAGCCATCGCAAGATAGCTGACAGCTATCCATACACCTTCACGCATTCGATCAAACACATTTGCCATGAGCAGACTTCCAACGACGAAACCGATGGAAGTGAGACCTTCCTGAAGTCCATATTCAAATTCGGTTGCCTTGAGAGCGCGTAATGCAAATGGCAATAGCAGGGTATTGGACAAGCCGAATGCGATCAACACAGGAACCTGTGCTGTAAATAGTGAGCGCAGGATGGGAGTGTTGAAAAGTTGGCGCATACCCGCGCGCAGATTGCTTATTACGATCGACACACTGGTCTCATCTTCGGCTGTAAAAGGCTTGATATTGATCAAGTAAATACACAAAGCAGATATGAGAAAGGTGGCGGAGTCAATGTAAAACGCCCAACTGATATCCGCGGCAGAGGCGATCAACCCTGCTGCGGCAAACCCTACAGCGGTCGAACCAAATGAACTTATCGCCATTAACGAGTTGGCGGAGGCCAATTCTTCATCTGAGGCGACTTCGGGTAGAACGCTTTCGTGCGCCGGATCGAAGAACTGTCCAATGGCACTGGTCAGCATGACTATGATGTAGAGCCAAATGATATTGATGGGAACAAGGAACGGGATTAGGACAACGAGTAATGCCCGGATCAAATCAGCAGTAATCATGATCTTCTTGCGATCATAACGGTCGACGAAAACGCCCGCAAACAGGCCGACCAATAAGCTGGGTGCGGCAGTTGCCATGAGCATCAGGCCAACGCTCAGCGCAGAGTCTGTTAAGCGGAACACATAAATCGACGCGGCTAAAGATGTCAGTGCGGTGCCGATCGTAGAGACTAGCTGACCAGACCACATGAGAGAAAAATTTCGGTTACGGAAAACAGCAAACGGGGAGAGGGAAGCGGGCGTTGACTTGTTCATGCGAAAATCTCCTTAGGATAATTTTTCCAGTTCGGCGATCATGTTTTGAATGACATCAAATCCGCCCTGCCAGAATGAAGTTGAGGTCACATCCAGCCCCGCTTCGTTGAGAATCTTCATGGGCGATTCCGACCCGCCATAGGAAAGAATCTTCAAGTATCTGGGTATGAATGCCTCGCCTTCAAGCCGATATTGCTGGTAAAGAGCAAGCACAAGCAATTGACCAAAACTATATGCATATGTGTAAAACGGTGAGCGATAGAAATGAGGGACGGATATCCACTCCCACTTGAAATCATCGGATAATTCAACTGCATCACCGAATTGTTCCTTGAGGTTATCCATGTAATGCTCGGTCAGCTCTTCCAGTGAGGCATTATCTGTGATCATTTCATGCGCATCTCTTTCGAAGAGCGTGAAATATGCCTGACGCATGACCGTTATATATGCATCATCGAGCGCGTTGGCGAGCAGATCGCGTCGCACC
>DATDRD010000666.1:0-3223 GCA_035291925.1 Anaerolineales bacterium | reverse complement strand
CCGGTATCTGGATTGATGACCGTCCCGGCTTCGGGATCGTCATATCCGCCGACAGCGATCCCCACGTAATATTCTGAGTCCCATGACACCTGTCGATTCATGAACGGTTCGAGCAAATAGATCTTGCCTTCATTGCTGGAGGGCCGGGTTTGGCTCTTCGTCCATGAAACGGCGAGATCGGGATGTTGAATCTCCAGGCGGGTGGTCACGATCCATTGGAAACTCAGGATGATGACCACCCAGGCAAGCCAGAAGAGAGTGATGTTGTACGCCGTCTTTTTGGTCATGAAGCCTTTGCCAGTTCGTCGTTGATCGCCTTAAGCTGCCCAGGGGTCAGCATCTCAGGTATGAGTTTTGAGATTTGCTCGAGGGACATCTCCCGTCCCATTTGAATTATTGGGGTTTCAAGCATGCCGCCAAAGTGACGGGCCAGTACGCCATGACCGGCTTCATCGTCCAACAAAGCCTTTAATGGCAAGCCAATGTGGAGGCGGTTTCCGCTCGCGGAAGTCAGCATAAATTTTCCGCGCAGCCGAAGATCGCGGCTTGACGATCCGATCAGGACTTCCATTTCCCCTGGTTCCGTTACCCAGCCGTTTCTGGCCGGGTCGAAGAACCAGAACGCTTCCTGACTCAGGTGAAGTGTGATGGTCTTTGTCTCAGCCGGGTCAAGCTGGATCTTTGCAAACGCCTTGAGTTCTTTTTCGGGGCGTGCAAGCGAGCAATTCACATCGCTTACATAAGCCTGAACTACTTCCTTGCCTGCACGCTTCCCAGTATTCTTGACATCGAAGCTGACATCCAATCCTTTTTCAGGCCTGACTTGATCCTCGCTCAAATGCAAATTGCCATACTCAAAGCTGGTATAGGAAAGTCCGTGCCCGAAGGGGAATTGAGGCGCAAGCTCTTTCTTGTCGTAATAGCGATAGCCAACGAATAGGCCTTCGCCATAGCGAACCTTTCCATTCTCGCCGGGATAGTTGATATGAGCGGGGTTATCCTGTAAGCGGACCGGAATAGTCGTGGGGAGCTTGCCGGATGGATTGACATCCCCGAACAAAACATCGGAAAGCGCATTGCCCTGCTCCTGGCTGTCATACCAGAGTTGGATCACAGCCGGAACCTTATCGATCCATCGCATTTCAACTGCTGAACCTACATTCAATACGACAACCGTGTTGGGGTTTGCAGCGGCAACGCGTTCGATGAGTTCATCCTGCGCGCCGGGCAGTTTCATGTCCACACGGTCGAAGCCTTCTGATTCCCATTCCTTGCTTAAGCCTGCAATCAGCACAACCACATCGGAGCGTTTGGCAAGATCCACAGCCTCAGCGATCAGGTCAGGTGCGTGGGGCGGGATGTGACCCAGTGAGAGCGAGCGCCAGCGCGGGTTGCCTTTCCAGGAATATTCCACTCGGATGGGATTACCTTTACCGGCAGTTAGTTCAAGTTCAACCGTTTTTTGTTGCCCTGATTCTGATTCTGCCGAATGATCGATCACCAACCTGTCATCGATGAACAGGCGCGCCAGGCCAATGGCATTCAGTGCAAAGGTGTGCGTTCCACTTTCCTGTGGCATGAAGAATCCCTCCATGCGCAGAGAGAAGGCTTCCTGGTTGACACTGGGAACCGTGTTTTCGAACCAGCCGAATTGCGTGCGCGGGGTGACTTCGGAATAGGTGGGTTGACCGGAAAAATCGGTGTTGTCGAACAGGCTCAGGCTGAGTCCGGCGCGTTCATCGGAGGTGGACAGTGTTTCGGGCGCGGGAGCCGGAAGATTTTTGTAAATGAAGCAGCCGGGCGCAGTTTCCACTTTGATTTGATCGCCCGCGCGTGTCCGAATCCCATCAAAGGGTGAGGTTGCATAATGCGGTGTGACCCCGGCGCTGCCTCCACCAAGGATCTGGGCAGTGCGCGCATAAGGACCGATAACGGCAATGGATTTGGTTTTTTCAAGCGGCAGGAGGCCATTATCGTTTTTCAGCAGGACAATTGCTTCACGCGCCGCCTCACGAATAATGGCGCGATGTTCAGCTTTGTCTTCGCCCCGTTCCGGTTGGAGTTGAGGGTTATCGAACGAACCAGCCTTTTCCAGTACGCCCAGCAACCGGCGGATCTTGTCATCCAGTGAGTCCATGCTGAGGGTGCCGCTATCCAGCGCCTTTTGAACAACTTCTTTTGCCATCCAGCGCGCGGGACCGGGCATCTCGAGATCGAGCCCGCCGGCGGGGACACCCTCATCATAAGTGCCGAACCAATCGGACATGACGATCCCGTCAAAGCCCCATTCATCTTTGAGGATTTCCTTCAACGTATGATCGTTTTCGCAGGCGTAGACTCCGTTGACGCGGTTGTAAGCCGACATCACCGCCCAGGGTTTTGAATTTCGAACTGCAATGCGGAATGGCTCGAGATAAATTTCTCTCAGTGTACGTTCGTCGACCTCGGAGCTCATGGAGTGACGCTCATATTCCTGGTCATTGGCGACGAAATGTTTGATGCACGCGCCAGCGCCTTTGTCCTGAATGCCTTTGATGTATGCAGACGCGATCATGCCGCTCAGAAAGGGATCCTCTGAAAAGCATTCGAAGTTACGGCCTGCGATCGGCGTGCGATGAATATTGACAGTAGGGGCAAGCAGGATGTGTGCGCCTTTGGCCTTCACTTCGTCTGCAAGAACATTGCCCACTTTTTCGATCAGGTCAGGGTTCCATGTGGCGCCCAGTGCAATGCCCACAGGTGTGGCAACCGATTGCGGCCCCATATCACCCCAGGCGCCGCGTGCGCCGTTGGGCCCATCGGTCACTTTGAACTGCGGGATGCCGAGGCGCGGCACAGCAACTGTATGCCACAGGTCTGCGCCTGCAAGCATGGAGATTTTTTCGTCTAGAGTCATTTGTTCTAGAAGTTTGTCAATGCGAGACATGGGTTCCTCCTTAAGGATGAAGTACGAAAGATGAAAATGCTGGCTGTTGCTAAAATTGCTTATGGTATGTCACTCTGAGGAAGCGTTCTCCGCGACCGAAACTTGCACCGCACTGCGTTCGGTGCAGTGCAGGTGAGAGTCTCTTATGTCGGTGTCTGAGACCCTTCGCTATGCTCAGGGTGACATTTCTAAAGTGACACCTAAACCTCTGCAAAAGTAATTAACTCAATTCCGTTCGCTTGAATGGCTTCCTTGATGGATGGATCGGTGAGAATTTGCAATTCGCTTTCACGCTGT
>DATDRD010000665.1:0-3587 GCA_035291925.1 Anaerolineales bacterium | reverse complement strand
TTGGCTCATGTAATTGGTAATGTTCTAGCTACCGTTGATGAATACAGAAATCCACAAAAAGCCTCAAGGCAGGTGATTCTCAAGGCCAGTCTGCCAGGTCAGTTGAACCCCTTTGATATCTACACCAACGTTGAAGCTTATGACATCATACCAGTTGAAGCAGTCGCCATCGAATGGAAATATGAGAACCAGCAAGAATATCGGAATGCCACGATTGTCTCAGTATCGTATGAGGAGGATACTGTAGGTACTTTTGTAACCGCTAAAGTGCGTAACGACGGAGCAATACCGCTGCTGGATGTCAAGGGAGTAATTTGTGGTGATTACCCATAAGTGTGGGAAAATGAAAAGCTCTGCTCGGATGTGGTAAAGTGAGTTTATGACAACCGCTTTTACCCTAAGGAGCAGAGCCAGCATGACTCTAACACTGGAAGCGATCCTTGCCAAGTTACCGATTGGCAAACTGAGCGAAACCATCGAAGGGCATGTTCTACCACTCATCTGCCTGTTACCCGATAAGCGTTTGAGGGCAGTGGTCCAATCCATGATCCTGGGCATTCTTGGAGGCCAGACGCCTGTGATCACCGCCATGGCCCGGACAAATTCGAAGACCGAAGGCGAGAGTTGGCCGATTGCGAAACGGATTTATCGTTTTCTGTACAATCGGCGGGTGAAGACGGAGAGCCTGTATCAAGGCTTGTACCAGATTGGGCAGCAAGTGGTTGAACAGGAAGATCCGGCTTACCTGGTGGTGGCGGTTGATCCGGTCAACTTGGAGAAACCCTATGCCGAGGCGATTGAAGGGGTCAGCGTGGTCCACAAGGCCACCCCACCCGCTTTGGACGGGAAGGCCCGACTGGCGCACGGCTATCCGGCCATCACCGCGACGGTGGTCAACACCAAAGTCCCGGTGACCACCTATGCGAACTGGTTTTCTTATCTCACCGCCGATTTCATCAGCCAAAACCGGGAAATCGAGCAGTCGTTTGAAAGCACTGACCAGCTGTTTCCCCAGCGCCGCATCCGTTTTGTGGGCGATTCGGGCCTGGATGACCAAAAAATGTTTGCCAAGGTCGGTAAATTGAAGCAAGAGTTTGTCTTCCGAGCCAGCCATCTGGAACGGATTGTGGAAGTGTTCAATGACCGATTGCATCGCTGGGAAACGGAAGCCTTGCAGGATTTGGTTGATACCGTTCCCTATCAAGCTACCTTTCAAGTTCTGTTTACCCATGCTGGTCAGAAGCATCGAGACACCCTTCAGCTGGGCTGGTTCAAAATCCGTATCCCTGGCAAAACCCAGGAATTATGGACATTGGTGGCCGACGACCAAACCCTGCCGCGCCAATTGGTCTTGATTACCAATGTCCCTTTGGAAAGTGTGAAGATCGTTCAACAGGTCTACGAAGATTGGCGGCTGCGCAGTCGCATTGAACACGGCTATCGCTTCGATCAAGAACAAGGTCTGGATGTGGAAGATATGCGGGTGAGAACCGTGGAACGAATGCGGCGCCTCTTCGCACTGGTTCTCCTGGCGGCTCAAATCGTTTTTGTGATCGCTGACCAATGGCCTCCCAAGGCGGTCCTTTGGCTCCGTCAGTTGGGCGGTAAACTCGGTCTTTCGTCTGACAGGGATGGCCCGTATTGGTTGCTCCAAGGCATCTCCGCTGTCATTGTCTCTGCTATGACTATGTCTTTTGTTGTTCTACATCCTTTCCCCTTCCAGGAATTTAGTTGTGGGTAATCACCACACTTTTAGAACCGAGATCGTTCTCTGACTTTCAATTTTGACAGGGGGGTGTGATATATTTTTTCGGGGAAGGGAGGTAAGATAGAAAGGAGTGAGAGGAGGCAGTATGAACGGCGAGGAAATGCGGAAAAGATGGAATGGGAAGAGTGAAGAAATCATCAGCGGGATGGCAGAATGGCGAGAGCAGCACCCCAAGGCGACGTTTCGAGAGATTGAGGACGAAGTCGACAAGCGCTTGTCGGAGTTGCGGGCGCGAATGATAACGGATGCGGCAATCAGCAGTGCGCAGGCGGAATGGGCAGGAGGGGAAGATGCAGCGGTGTGTACGAGTTGTGGGACGAAGTTAGAGAAAAAAGGGAAGAAGAAGCGGAAACTGCAGACCCGCGGCGGGCGAGAGGTCGAGTTAGAGCGGGAATATGGGACTTGTCCACAGTGTGGGCAAGGGATTTTTCCCCCTGGATGAAGAGTTGGAGTTATTGCCGGGAATGCTAACGCCGCATGGGCATGAGTGTTTGGTGCGGTTATCTGGTTGGATGCCATTTAAGAAAGCGGCTGAGATGCTGGAAGATTTTATGGGGATACGGGTCAGTCAGATCGTGAGCCAAAAGTACACCCAAGAAGCCGGTGCAGCTTATGAGCAGATGCAGGCCGCAGAAGTGGGGTGGCTGGAAAAAGAAATGCCAGTTGCAGAAAAGGGAGCAGACAAAATTCAAATCAGTGCAGATGGAGCGATGGTGCCCTTATTACATGGCCAATGGGCCGAAGTGAAGACCTTGGTGATCGGAGAAGTGCAGCCTGCGGTGGAGAAGAACGGCGAAAGGGTGGTGCATACGCGCAACCTGAGCTATTTCTCCCGGAAAGTGAATGCAGAAGAGTTTCAGCGCCTGGCGTTGGTGGAAATTCATCGGCGCGGCGTGGAGAATGCCCAGGCAGTGGCGGCCATTATGGATGGAGCGGAATGGGAGCAAGGATTTACGGATTATCACTGTCCCCGGGCTACCCGGATTCTGGATTTCCCTCATGCAGCGGAGCATGTGAACCATATCGGAGAGTTCTTACATGGAGAGCACACCTCTGAAAGCCAAACTTGGCTGAATGAGCGTCTCCACCGCCTAAAACACGAAGGCCCCGATGGACTACTGCTTGAGTTTCAGAACCTCCGACAACAATATCCCCAGGCGGAAGCCATCGCTGGCAATCTGGCCTACCTGGAAAAACGAAAAGAGCAAATGCAGTACCCACTGTTTCAAGCCCAAGGCTGGCCGATTGGAAGTGGGATTGTGGAAAGTGGCAATAAGCTGGTTGTGGAAGCCCGTTTGAAAGGTTCTGGGATGCATTGGGCTGGACAGCATGTCAATCCCATGCTTGCGATTCGCAACATCATCTGCTCGGATCGCTGGAAAGAAGAGTGGCCGAAGATCGAGGCCAGGCTGCGCCAGCAAACCAGATTGCAGCGAAGCCAATTGCACCAATCTCGGATCACTGCTCCGCAAACACCCCCTTCGCCTCCCAGGCTGATAGTGGATGACGAGATCATCCAATCCCTGTCCACTCGACTTGAACAAGAGCAAGTATCCAAAAAACCGAAAAGCAACCCCTGGCGAAAATTCAAATTCGGGAAGGCGCTTTACCAACGCTCAAATCCCCCGAAAAAATAAATCACACCCTCCCTGTCAAAATTGAAAGTCAGAGAACGATCTCGGTTCTAAAAGTTTCTTGACAAAATAGAACATCTGTGCTATTCTCATATCCTGGCTTCAGCCCATCTCCAATTATTTCTTGTAGCCATGAACATTGCCAAGTAACCCAGTTCGAATTATTCTGACAGAAGGAGGACAAG
>DATDRD010000664.1:0-2960 GCA_035291925.1 Anaerolineales bacterium | reverse complement strand
ATGGTTCCAATGTGCTCTCACCATGGGAAAGAACATAAAAACTACGCGATTGATCGTACACAAAATCGGTTACGATGAAGCCTGCGGCGAAGGCAGTCTCGAAGACTTCGCGCGAGAAAAAGCGCCAGTCGCGCGCCAGGGGAAAATCGGCGTCTTTCAGAGCACTGAAATCGGACGGAATCTCTGCAAGCGCGAGCTTCCCCTCGAGTGGAGAAAAATGCTCGGGCGGACGGGGCCAATTACCGGATTGGGACTGAAGCGAGTAAAGGGGTCGCAGATCGGCCTTTGCAAAGTTATCCAGTTTCAACGGGCGGCGGGGGCGCTTGCTCAGCCGTCGTTCAACGCGGCGCGTGTTGACCCACCAGTCAACCTGAAAGCGGTCGGAGGGCAGGCCCGCGTTCAATCCATCGCGCATTTCGCCATACTCAGAACGGCGATAGGTGTTGCAGACCGCACCAAGTTTTGCGATGTTAAGATATGCATTTCGACTGAGCAGCGGATCGTAGGTCCACGTAATGTGATCGAGTCCCTGGTGGCGGACCATCTGCCATTGCGCACGCTTCAACGCGAAGCCGATGCCTGAATCCCGGTGATCCGGGTGGATGCCCATCATATGCGAACAGTGCTTTGGACGCGGCCCATCGGGAATGAACTCCAGACCGGGGAAACCGAACACGAAGCCGATGATCCTGTCCTCCAGGAACGCGCCGATCACCAGGCCTCCGTTGTGCATGGCGGTGATGAGCATGTGCGCGGGGACCACGTCCGTTTCGCTGCCGGGCCACACGGCGCGCTGCAGCTCTTCGACCGAGGTCATGTCTTCGGGAGATTCGAGGATGCGAATAATGGGAGTGGGCATAATCATACAGTGGGTTTGTAATCCGCCAGAGTTGTCGGGGTTTTAGCCTGACTGGACGGACGGAACGGGTATAAGGTCAGCGCGAGCGGCGAAGATTTTTTTGTATCTTTTCCATGAGGTTGGAGTACCATGGTCTGCGCGCGAGGTAATCGAGACGATATCCAAAGCGCGCCGGCATCAACCCAAAGATGCGCGGCATGTTATCCACCGGACAGGTACGGTTGACGGCAACATAGTCGAGCCAGTAGGTTGAGATATTGAAGTTCGGGATGAAGTTATCCAGCATGACAAACAAGGCGCGCATATACGGCGTCGGAAGAGGGATGAGCAGGCGGCGTGCATGTGCGGCGTTCATCAGCGTTTCAAGCACCTGGCGCAACGTGAAATATTCACCGCCGCCGATCTCGTACGTTTGATTGACCATTTCGGGGTTCTGCAATGCCCAGAGCAGGCAAGTGACCAGGTCTTCCACCCACAGAGGCTGCAGCAGACTCCGTCCATCGCCGGGAATGGGAAAGAAACCGGGGAGTGCGCGCAGCAAACTGGCAAGGTTATTGGTGAAGCGATCTTCAGGGCCAAACACAACTGACGAACGAATGATCGTGTATGGAACGCCGCTTCGGCGAATATGCTCTTCTGCAATCCCCTTGGATTTTTGAATGGGAAAGGCGGAGGCGCGGTCCGCGCCGATGTGGCTGAGGAAGATCAGGCGTTCGATCTCCGCGCTCGCGGCGACCCGGGCAAGGGTGCGCGTGCCTTCAATGTCCGTTGTCAGCAGGTTGCCGCGCCGTCCCTTCGAGGCTGCGCTGGAGAGGTGATAGATCTGATTCACGCCGCGCAACGCAGCGCGCACGCCAGCCTCATCATTGAAGCTGACGACAGCCACTTCCACCGGAACGCCGCGCGGCAAACGCGGCGACTGCGGCGATGGCCGAAGCAGCACACGGACCTGTTGTCCCGTATCCGAAAGTTGGCGAACGAGGGCGCGGCCGATGAATCCGGTCCCGCCTGTGACTAGTATCATGGGAGAAATTATAGCAGAGGAGAGATTAACACCCCGTGACCCGTGCAACTGCAATGAAAATCCCCCTGTTCATGGGCAGGGGGATTTTCACAAGGAGGAGAATAAACAATCAAATACTTGACTTCAGATTCTGTAAAAAGTTACAAAATCTCGCCATAAAAATGGAACGGCCAAACTAATATGCTCGGCGGCTGGTCAAGCTCACTTTTTCCTTACATTCATTCTGATCTTTTTGTACGGCCTGAAATATTCGGCTGTGTATCCTGCAACCAACCATGTCAGCCCTGCAAGGAGGATGGTAGCGGTCCATTTTATGAGTGTGCTCATTTGTGCTCCATAATGTATGAGTGCGGCTTTGTGTTGCTGCAAATCAGCTCAACTTCTTTCCAGTCGGAGAAGAATGATGTTGCATTTACATGACGTAGATTCCGTAAAAAGTTACGAAAGGAAACTTGCAAAAAAGTATGGATGCAGGGCACAACAGAGACACTCGGAGCCGTTGTTCCAACAGACACCCCTGCCGTTGACACACCGGCTGGTCCAACAAGGGCTCCCACACCGTAATGAAGTTGTTAGCCCTTTAAGGGGGAAGTGGTTTTGAAAAAGATGAGCGCCTGTGGGATGGAGACGCGCCAAACAAAACAGACGCGCTTTTCGCGCGTCTGTTGTTGGGTGAGGAGAGACCTGTTTATTTAGCTTTGATGCTGATGGTCTTTGGCTTGACCGATTCGGCCTTCGGCAGGGTGATCGTAAGGATCCCGTTCTGGAAATCTGCTTTGGCCATGTCGGTCTGAACATCGACGGGAAGTGAGACGGAGCGTTCAAATGACCCGTAGCGCTGCTCGCGGATATGATAGGTGGCGTTCTTGTGCCCATTCTCCCACTTGAACTCGCCGCGCAACGTGAGCAGGTCGTTTGTAACGGTAATCTGCACATCGTCGGCTTTGAGGCCAGGCAGGGCGGCTTTCACAACCACCTCCTCATCCGTCTGATACAGATCAATGGCGGGGACGGTGGAGATTCCATTCGTGCCGACGGGGCGCGTGAAGGCAGTTTGTATAAAAAACATCAGCATCA
>DATDRD010000663.1:0-3704 GCA_035291925.1 Anaerolineales bacterium | reverse complement strand
CCATGCTGGATGAGATCATCGACTCGTCGGCGCGCGAAAGAATCTGTGCCATCTTGATAGGCATGGCGCACCGCGGACGTTTGAACGTCCTTGCACATGTACTCCAAAAACCGTACAGTCAAATATTAGCAGAGTTTACTGACCCGAAGGGCCGTGCTACAACCTGGGACGAACTCGGCTGGACCGGCGGAAGGTTCTTCGACATTGTATCGAATCAACCAGCAGGAATTGATCAGCGGTTGCTCCAGGCAGTTCGTGTTCGAGCGCCAGGACTTTCATTATGCCATCAAAAATCCCATGAATGACATGAGCACAGCCAGCACAAAAACGATGCCCATCCCCCAACTTAACCAGCGTTTCTCAGGGTGGTTTACCCAGTAGTACAAAATGCCGGAAAGCAGGAAGGATTGCGATAAAACTTCCAGCAAGCCGCCTGAGAGATGGTCGCGAATGGGCAGGCTGGTGTAGATCATGCCTTCCACAGAGCCAGGCGAAGGACCGAAGGTTGAGAAGATCCCCAGTGAAACCAGCAAGAGCCACGTAACCAGCCAGCCGTTCTTTCTGCGGAACAAAATCTCGCGTACTGGATAAAAAGCCAGCGCGAACAAAATGCCACGAATGGGTTGGAGCGCGGGGCCTAAAGCCACGATGGGATCATCTTCTATTCTTCCATGCCAAGTTCATCGATAATTCTCCTGGCAGCCAAACGACCGGAGACCATGGCGGTGGGCAATCCCGTCCCTGGATGTGTGCTGGCCCCCACAAAGTACAGGTTTTTGTAGCGCGGATGCCGGTTGTGCGGCCTGAAGTATGCCAGTTGGGTCAAGGAGTGAGAAAGCCCGTGCGTGGAACCTTTCACTAGGTTGTAACGTTTGCGCCAGGAGAGCGGACTATAGTTCATCTCGAACTTGATGTGTGATTCGATATCGGTGATACCCAGAGTCGCCAGGCGGCGGAAAACGTGCTGGCGGGCTTCATCCCGAATCTTTCCCCAATCCTGCTCTCCATTTTCGCTCAAGTGGCCAACGGGCACAATCGCGATTAAGGTATCCTGCCCGGGCGGCGACATGGAGGGATCAAGCCGCGCCGGGGCGTGAACATAAAGACTGGGGTTGGCGGGCAGGCCCAGGTCCCGAATGATGCGCTCAAAGTTCTCGCGGTAGTCACTTGCCAGGAAGAGAGTATGAGGGCCAAGTGTCTCATAGGTCTTATCCATCCCCCAGAAGAAACTGATGACCGAACAGGAGAATCGCTTGCGCTCCAACTGTCTGGTGATGCCATCCTGAGGCAGAAGATCCTGGTATACGTACGGCAAATCCGCGTTGGCGAGGATGACATCGGCCTCCAGACGGCGGCCATCAGAGAGATCGACCCCGCGAGCGTGCATCGCGTTCACATCGATCCGTTCAACGGGTGAATTGAAAATAAAATCCACACCGGCCGCGCGGGCAAGCTTAATGAGCGCCTCTGTCACACTATACATGCCGCCTTTGGGATAAAAGACGCCATGAGCCAGTTCGGTGAACGACATCATCGAAAAGGTGGCAGGCGCTTCGAACGGACTCAATCCCATATACACATCTTGAAATGTAAATGCGGCTTTCAGACGCGGGTCTTCAAAGTAAGCCGACATGTTGCGGTAATGATTCACGAGCGGCTTCAAGCGGAAAAGCAGGGACAGGTTGCTGAAGGTGAAAAAATCGGAGGCCGCGCGGAAATCGCGGTTGACCAGTTTCTCCATGCCAAGCTGGTAGTGTTGGTCACCCTCCCGCAAATACCGCAGAAAGCCCTGAAAACTCCCCGGCTGCATGGATTCCAATTGCGCCTGCATGGACTTCAGATCCGATGTGAGTGCCAGTTGGCTGCCGTCATCAAAGACCAGATGGTAGGTTGGGTCAACACGCTGTAAATCCAAGGCCTCGTGCATGGATGTCCCCAGCGCGCGGAATTCCGCCTCATACAATAACGGCATGACGAGCAGGGTCGGACCCGTATCAAAATGGTGGCCGTCGCGGCTTAGGCGGTCACAGCGGCCACCGGGACGCGAGTTCTTCTCGACAACAGTAACGTGCAAGCCACGCTGAGCAAGATGGGTCGCGGCAACAATACCGCCGATCCCCGCCCCAACGACAATAACAGATTTAGGTTTCATACTTCCCTTAAAGGCCACATTCACGCAGGCTAAGGCGAAACTTCCGCACCGCGCAGATTGATCATGGATGAGAGCGCAAGCCAGCTCATTCGCAGTCCGCTTCCAAAGCTTTTTCGTTCGCCATATTGCGGGCGAAGGCAGTAATCCTCATTCTCAATCGTATTCAACAGCCACTCAAAGCGCGCCGTATATGCAAAGCCCGCCAGCCTGCAACGCCGGCTTTCCACCCGGCCCAAATACTCCCTGCCTGCTTTGAAATATGCCCGCGCCAGCTCGACCCTGCTCCTCACCCACGCTCGATAGGCATTGCTTCGCACATCCTGCGGCGTAATGTGATTCGCCTGGAGAACCTCACGCGGGATGTTAAAGTAGCCAGCCTGGATGTCGTCATAAGTATCCCGCAGCATGTGTGTGATGTGCGCAGCGGTCACCGCCAGATAACGCGTTTTATCGCGTGGCGAAGAGCAGTTGTGACCAATGAAATAATGCATGGCCTCTGTCACCGCGCTCGCCAGACAGCGCGTATATCCATTCAATTCGGCTTGTGAGACCAGCCTGCCGCGGCGCTCGGCATCGAAGGCCATCACCGACATCATATTGTACAGATAGGATTGCAGGCCGCTGTCCTTTTCCGTATCGCGGCGGATCAGTTCGATGAGCATCGTTTCTTCGATGTTTGCACCACGCGGCGACTCACCCCGATAGCATCTCTCCAGAAGCGATTTCTGTCGCCGGATAAAACCGCTTCGATCGGATCCTTCGACCGCGCCCAGCATAGGTCGTGAAGCTGATTCCGCGTCGAGGGCATCGTCCACCCAGCGGAAGTAGGCATAGGCGCGATAAGCATCGGCGACCCGATCACGGTCTGCCAGGAAGCGGATCGTGTAATAAGTCTGTTTGCTGGCAGCTTTGGTAATGGAGGGCGCAAGTCCCGGATCAAAGTTTGTGTTTTCCATCACATACATGTACGCAGGAGAAGTGATTTTGTTTTTTTTCGATGACATTTGATAAAGTCAATCCTGATGATTGTCACGTGCGGACTTCATCCAACTGCAATTGAAGATTCGTTATCTTTCATGATAAGACATGCAAAGAAAAGACTCCCCCGCCGATGGAGGAGTCTTTACCCTGGTCAGGTGGACAGGTTGAATGGACCTGCTCCTGAGATTTGCATCAGAAACGAATTTGATTCGAGTGGACCCTGGCGCACAACCAGCAATCTTCAAAAGATACACCGATGATTGAATTCAAGAAACCCAGCTACTTCAACACAGGCTGCTGTGCCTTCCTGGATGGAGATGTCACCGGGCTGGAGATCAGTGATGGCGAAATCCGGCTGGTGCGCTGGCCGGACGATGAAGATGCCCCCAAACCTAAAGTGCTGGTAAAGGCGAAATTGAAGGATGTATTCGCGGCTTGTTGATTTTTCGCCGCTTGTTCGTAACTGTTCCGTCATCATGATCTGGAGGCGCAAACTTCCGAAGTCTCTGAAAAGCCGCGAAAGCCGGCCCTCTCATACTGTGACGAGTCATCGCCAAAATTGACCTTGAAC
>DATDRD010000662.1:0-3667 GCA_035291925.1 Anaerolineales bacterium | reverse complement strand
GGCTTGTGCGTCATCGTATGCCATGCTTCCTCCAAAAATTTTAGACCCTAAGGGTCTCTACCTGCTCCATTTCGAGGGTGCTTCGCGAAGACCCTTAGGGTCTGATCAATCTAGCGCCATGCGCCCAGGATCGCACAAGCCTGGAAAGATGTAAGCGAACATTTTCCGGATATGACGATCTATTACATCTTCCTGCTCAAGAAAGGTCCCACCCGGAGTCCTGATGAGACGCCTGAGATCGACGCGTCGCAGGAAGCGCATCTTGCCAATCTAAAACGCCTTGGCGACATGGGCAGGCTCGTTATCAATGGTCCCCTGCTTGATTCATTTGCAATCAGTGGAGAAATCCGCGGTGTAGGTGTTTTGAAAACGGAGTCACTCGCTGAGGCTCAGGGTCTTATCAGCACTGATCCCATGGTCAAAGCCGGGCGATTGATATTTGAATTACATACTTGGATGGTCAACAAAAATATTTTGCCATAAAATTTTAAGGCAAACCCTCTTGACGATTGACGGGAAAGCGGGAGTAAAATAGAACATGCGTTCTAAAAACCAAAGGAGGACGTATGCCGTTCAATCTTCAATTCTCTCCGGCCCTGCAAGCGCTGGCGGAACTTAAGACAGAGATATCAACGCCTCAGCCGCTGCCTGCCGCACCCAGCCTGAGCAGAGTCCTGGCTGGGATGGGTCCGCTCCCGCGCGAAGCATTATTCCTGGGCGTTGCATCAGATGGATTACCCGTGCTCTTGAATCTGCATGATCCACATCCCGGACCGCTGCTTATTGCCGGAGATGCGGGTTCGGGCAAGACAGTTTTCCTGCAAACGATCGCGCACACAGTCGCTGAAACTCACAGTTCAGACGATGTACAAATTGGGGTGCTCACAGGTCATCCCGATGAATGGGAGAACATCGAAGCCATATCGCAGCGCCTGGGGATCTTTCCCATTCACCATGACAGTGCGCAGTATTTCATATCGTCACTTGCCGCGTGGGCGCATACGAACAAGCACGCCCATCATTCGGTGCTGTTGTTGATTGACGATCTGGAATCAATTGCAAGCCTTGGGTTGGACTGCTTGCAGGATTTTCGCTGGCTTCTTCTGCGTGGACCGGCGCGCCGTGTCTGGCCGATCATCACTTTGAATGCGGCACGTTATGGACAGGTCATTTCCTGGTTGGAGCTCTTCCGAACGCGCATCTTTAGCCGGATTGCAGATGAACGTCTCGGAACTGCGCTTGGCGCGGACAAAGCATCAGCGCTGGAGCAGCTTGTGGCGCCGATTCAATTTTGCCTGCGTGAGAACGGGAATTGGCTGCGATTCTGGTTGCCGAGTTTCTAGTATTCCATTCATTCTTGTGCTAGAATGTGAAATGTCTGTTGCATGAAGAATGGCGGTCCGGCAATCAGAGGGAATCCTTGGCTTCTTGGCACCTGGGTGTCTGTGATCCCTGTAGTCATGCACAATTGATCCGTTTCGCCATGATGGTTGCTTCAATGTCATGGCATACACTCAGGAGATGAGAAATTCTATGGAAGCGAAACTCTATGTAGGCAATCTGCCGTTCACCACTGGTGATGCAGATTTGCAGAGCCTGTTCTCACAAGCAGGCACGGTGAAGTCAGCGCAAGTGATCACAGATCGCGCCAGTGGGCGTTCCAAGGGCTTTGGCTTTGTTGAGATGTCCTCTCAGGAAGAAGCCGAAAAAGCCATCAGTATGTTCCACGGCAAAGACTTCAGTGGCCGCGCGCTAACTGTAAACCTTGCACGCCCGCGCGAAGAACGTCCCGGCGGTTTTCGCAGTGGGGGTGGCCGCCGGCAGGGCGGTGGTGGCAGCGAGCGCAGACGCGATTACTAAATCGCCATTGCAGTAAGTTAACTAGACTTTGGGTCAAATGGGCGGTGCCAACCATTTGACCCGATTTTTTATTTCGATTATGGGTGATGAAGGATGTCGAACCAAGATAGCATACGCGAATATCATCCGCACGATTTCGATGCGGTGACGATATTGTGGCGTATCTCTCGTGAGAAATCCCTGCCTGAGTTTCAGCGGGAGAAAGGCCATTTCTTTTACGAAGACCGCGATTATTTTCGGGATCACATCTTAAAGAATAACCAGGTCTGGGTTCTCGAAGCAGAGAACCACCCCGTTGCTTTCATGGCAATGAACAAGGATTTCGTTGACCAGTTCTATATCCACCCTGATTGCCAGCGACGTGGAATTGGCAAAGCCCTGCTGGACTTTGCCATCGAAAGATCACCGCAGCATGTCTGGCTTTATACACTGCAGATCAATGTTACTGCGCGTGCGTTTTACGAAAAGAATGGATTTGTGGCTGAGAAGTTTGGCGTCAGTCCGCCACCCGAAAATGAACCCGACGTAGAGTATCACTGGCGAAGAATGTAATTCTGGAATTTGTTGCCAAAGTGGGTTCTTACGATTTCCGATCAGGTTTTGGAATTTGAAGATGCGTCCAACTTATCTTGAAGTCAATTTGCCTCAACTGCGAAAAAACGTCGAAGCGATCCGCGCACTTGTCTCACCTGCTCGTGTGATGGTGATGGTTAAGGCCAACGCATATGGCCATGGTGTGGATGGTGTTGCGCCGTTCATTGAGCCGTATGTGGATTATTTCGGCGTCGCCCTCCCTGAGGAAGGGATCCATCTACGCGGGTTAGGGATTACGAAACCGATCCTTGTGGCTGGCGGGACCTTACCAGAGCAGGTCCCCGTTTTTGCAGAATATGATCTAACCCTTTCAGGCTCCTCCATCGAATTGTTGGAGGTCGCCGAGGATATTTCCCGTTCAACAGGCAAGCGCATCAAGACTCACCTGAAAATTGATACCGGTATGGAGAGAGTGGGAGTCCGCGAATATGAAGCCGAGGCGTTGATCGAAAAATCAGCAGCGTGTAGCCATCTGGATATGGAAGGAATTTACACACATCTCGCGAATTCTGAACGGCGTGATACAACTTATTCTTTCCTGCAACTCGAACGCTTTCAGGAAGTTCTCAGTTTTTATGCTAAACGCAGCCTGCCCAGCCCACTTTTGCACCACATCTGTAACTCCGGTGGTATATTGAATTTACCCGAAGCACACCTTCACATGGTTCGCCCGGGCATCCTGTTCTATGGAGTATATCCCGGCGCTGGAGTGGATCGAGTTGTGGATGTGAAACCAGCTATTACATGGCGTTCGCGGGTGGCTTACTCCAAGATCGCGCGGCCGGGGCGGCCGGTCAGCTATGGGTCGCTGTGGCAGGCTGAGGCCGAGACAAGAATCGTAACCATCCCGTGCGGGTATGCCGATGGCTATTTCCGCCGCATGACAAATCAGGCGCAGATCATCCTCAATGGCAGGAAATATCCGCAAGTGGGGCGCATCTGTATGGATCAATTCATGGTAAACGTTGGCGACGATGAAGCGCAGGTGGGTGACGAGGTTGTGTTGCTGGGTGAGTCGGGTGAGGAGCGGATCACTGCTGAAGACCTGGCCGCGTGGATGGGCACGAACCAATATGAGGTGCTGACGAACATCAGTGCGCGCGTGCCGCGCCTCTACATCACGGGGTGATGGTAGAATGAAGCGATTTTCCTTTTGAGGTGAAGTGTGAAAAATGTAATTCGGAAATACTGGACGATTGTAATGATCGCGGTA
>DATDRD010000661.1:0-4361 GCA_035291925.1 Anaerolineales bacterium | reverse complement strand
GAACGAGGTTTTGTCATCATCTGGAATGCCCGCCAGTACAACTTTTCCACCTGGGGTTGCAGCGGCGACGGATGTATCAACAGCATCCTGTGTTCCAGCCGCCTCGAACGCTACATCGACTCCACGACCATTGGTCGCCGCCCGGATCGTTTCGACTATGCTCAACGCGGGCTCTGCAAGCTCGCGGCTGTCTTCCGCTAAAAAGGCATGGCTCGCCCCGAAAGCTTTTGCCGCCTCCACGCGATGGACGAATTTATCTGTGGCGATGATCTGTGCCGCGCCCGAAAGTTTTGCCATTTGAATGATCAGCAGACCGATCGGTCCGCAGCCGAACACGCCAACCGTCATCCCCGCTTTGAGTTTTCCAAGATCAACGGAATGGATCGCCACTCCAAGCGGCTCCAACATTGCCCCATCCGCAAAAGAAAATGAATCAGGAATCGGGAAGAGACATTTCTCATTCCAGGTCATCCATTCACGCAACGCACCATCGTGCTTTCCATGCCCCGCAAAAATCAGGGATGAACATAAATTGGGGTGTCCGTGTGCACAAAATTCACAACGTCTGCAAGGGATAGCGGGGTCAATCGCCACGCGCTGACCGTCTACTGTTTCTCCTGCAAATACGTGTCCCAGTACAAGCGGATGCTCCAGTTTCGCATCACCAATCTCGCCTTCGGAAAACCAGTGTAAATCCGAGCCGCACACGCCCACAGATTTCACGCGGATTAACTTCTCCCCCTCACCAGCAACAGGGACCGGTTCCTTATGTATTCGTAAATCTCCAGTCCCGTGCAAACGAACAGATTTCATCTGGTAAATACCTCATTCATTCTTATACTTAATAACTGCAACTACTCTTTTTCAAGAATAGCTGGGCGCCTCATGATCTGGTCATTGATTTGAACATCAATGGTCGGCCAATCCGCCATTTCGGTAATGATCTCGTTTGATCGATCACCGACCAGGATCGTATCCTCAGATTTTACGCCCGTGATGGATGGATTCCACGCAAATGCCTGACCAGGCAAAATAGGTTGGGTCGATTCGGGCGTGGCTGTGATCTCACGCGGCGCGTACCCAGCCGACCCACCCTGATGGTGAGATTGCCACTCGTTGGGAAATCCGGCGGATCTATAAGCCGACTGTGCAATATGGAAAACATCCCCCAGCGTGTTATTTGGACGCGTTGCCGCGATCATCTCTGCATCGATATGAGCGATGAGTCCCCCTTTTTGGCGAACTTCATCGGGCAGTTTGCCGAAATGGATCAGGCGCGTGAGCGAGCAGATCAATCCCCATTTGCGTCCACATAGAACCAGCATGGCATATTGCTGAAGTTTTTTTGAAGTTGGAAGAGGGTGACGATAAGAAAAGATACGTTCGTCAGTGGCGATTAAGTTCACGATGGCTTGCGCGCCCCTGCTTTCAACTGCCTGCGAAAGTACTCCTGCGATTTCATATTCGGTCATGCCGGGGCGTATCGCCTCGACGGCCTGCCGCATTCCTAGCGCGCACAACATTCCTAATGTTCTAAAACGTCGACCCTCTTCGGGAGTCAGTTGAGAACGGAGCCAGGCGATTTCTGCAGACAAATCCAGGGCACCAGGAATGCTCGTATCCGCGCCTAACTTCATTCCTTTGGTTAATTCGGATATTTTGTTTTTTTCGTCATACCATGGGGAAACCTGGAATTCCCAGCCTTGTTGGGCGAGACCTTCCTCATCCATCAACCGCGAAGCCTCTATGTTGTCGGTCAGTAGGTGGCGGCTTGTTGGAGCGATCAACAAGGACGAGTTGCTGAACAGGTCTGCGCGATTGATATAAGAAGATGCACCGCAGGTCGCCCAGGCAAAATTACTTGTCTGCCGGAGCAGGAGCGCGTCCAAACCGGATTGTTCGAGCAGGTTGTGGATACGCCATAATTTGATGTTGAGTTCAGTTTCAGTTGGAGTTGGAATTGTTTCCATGGCTAAAGGTTAGGTTATTGGCTCCGGTCACCAAGTTACTTGATGAACCGCAAACCTCCTCCGTGGGATTGGCTTCTCCACCGTCGTATTCCACTTTATTCCTTTACACAGACCGAACTCTGTCGTACAACCAATGTCGGTGCCAGCATAATGGACTTGGGATCGATGGGTTCCAGTCCCTGCCAGCCTGATTCGATAATTTTGATCGTTTCCTCCACAGCCACTTTGCCAACGGCATATTGATCTTGCTGCACCGTTGTGAGTGGAGGACAAAAGAAGGCAGATTCGGGGATGTTATCGAAGCCAACGATTCCAAGATCTTCAGGGATTCTCAATCCTTTTTGACACACAATCTGGATGACGCCAAGTGCCATTTGATCGTTGGCAACAAATATGGAATCCATCTCCAGATATTGTTCAAAAAGCTTTTCAACTGATTGAACACCACTCGCCGAAGACCAATTTCCCTCCGCCCAATGCTCACGCCGGGCTTCAAAGCCAGATTCTCTCAAAGAATCTTTCCACGCAACCATACGCTGGCGTGCTTCCCACCAATCCATTGGGCCTGAGATATGCCCAATGTGTCGATAACCCTGCTCAAGCAGGTGAGATATCGCCATTCGTCCACCAGCATAATTGTCTACGGATACAGCGGAGATGTTCTCCTTTGGCTCCATTGCAAGATAGACAATTGGAATCTTCAAATCCAGGGATAGTTTATCGACCCAATTCCTATTCTCACCCACCTCTGGTACAGCCCAGATAATTCCATCCACGTGGCGGGAAAGAAGCGCCTGGAATATCGGCACAACGTCATCAGCGTCAAAGCGAGGAAGTTCCTTTAAGAGTAAAGAATAACCGGCTTCTTCTGCGGCAGAAGTTATGCCGTTCAGTGTACGAGACGGGCCAATATATTTCAACCCGGCGGTAACAACTCCCAACGTATAGCTGCGCTGTTGGATCAGACTCCGTGCTAATGCACTCGGCTGATAACCCAGTTCATTGATAGCTATCTGAATGCGCTCACGAGTCTCCGGGGCAACATCGGGGCGGTCATTGATAACCCTGGAAACGGTTTGAGTGGAGACACCCGCCGCTTTCGCGACTTGTTTTATAGTGAGGCGCTTGTTGGCATTCATGATCTCGAATGAATCCCTTTTCACAATTTAGTGTTATCGTTATCGGGAACGATAACATAATAGCAAATCTACAGCCATTTGTCAAGTTACATTTTCACAACCTTGACATCCCCCTCTTTTTTTGCTAAGATAACACTGTCTATGTGAACGATAACGGGAACGTTATCGGGAACGATAGCGAAATTATGCGTCGAAATAGAATTTACCGCTATTGACCCTGTAATTTGTAAGTGAAAGGAGGCACTGGAGGAGAGAAAAGCGCTGAGATATAAAAAACGTATCGATCGTAAATAAAATCTTTCAAACATCCAAATAGGAGGCTGAAATGCTTATTCGAATTTCGCGTATCGTAGCTCTATTTTCGCTGCTGGCCATACTGCTGGCAGCTTGTGCACCCGCGCCTGAAACGCAAGCGACCGCAGAGGTGGCACCAACTGAGGCCGCTGTGACTGAAGCCGCTGTGACTGAACCCGCCACGACTGAAGGTCCTGCCCCCGCGCAAGAAGGCGGATGGTGCTCCGGCACGAATATTGTCTTCTTCCCAGGTGGCTCGCCCGGTGGTGGTTTTGAGACCGTAGTCTACAACGGCGCTTTACAAGCTGCTGCCGACACCGGCGCGAATGTGGAATACCTCTGGTCCGACTGGGATGCATCGAAGATGGTTACCCAGTTACAAGAAGCCATCGCCACCAAGCCCGATGGCATTGCCATCATGGGGCACCCCGGTGACGAAGCCTATAAAGACATCGTGGATCAGGCTGAGGCTGAAGGTATCATCATCACCAGCATGAATACCCAAACAGCCAAGCTTCAGGCCGAGTATGCCACCAAGGGCTATGGCTACGTTGGTGCCATCCTGCACGATGCGGGTTACGCCCTGGGCCAAGAAGCTGTCAAACGAGCAGGCCTGAAGGCTGGCGATAAAGCCCTCCTGTGGGGTCTGGAATCTCAGGCTGGTCGTGGTGAGCGCACAAAAGGCGTTCACGATGCTCTCGATGATGCTGGCGTTACAGTGGTCTATCAGGAAATTGACGATGCCACGAACAAAGATGCATCCGCTGGTGTGCCGATCTTCACCGGCATCATCTCCGCTAACCCGGACATCAAGTTGGTAATCACCGATCACGGCAACCTGACCGGCACGGTACAGACCTTCTTTGAAGCCGCTGGCCTCGGCCCGGATGATGCCTACGCAGCCGGCTTTGATATGTCCGGTAACGCTGTGGAAGCCATCCGCTCTGGATACCTCGAC
>DATDRD010000660.1:0-3106 GCA_035291925.1 Anaerolineales bacterium | reverse complement strand
GTTCCCGAATGGAAAGCAGTCTTGATTTCATTACGTGCAAACGCGCATTGCCATAATCGTAATCGGCCATGAGACATTTCCTTATAGATGAGCAATTACCTCGATTTGTTTGGTCTCGGTTTGTTCTTCCTCAAACAATGCCGCGAGGCAGTGGCGTAAAAACGCGGTTGCTCGTTCCAGTCGGGACTCAAAGGTGTTGATGACAACCACGCGGCCATCTTCGCTTTTAGCGATCAGCCCGCCCCAGCAGTTCAGTTCATAACTGACGGGCAGATCCAACTTCAAATCGCCGAGTATGTTTTTTAATAACTCTCTGTCGCGTGGATCGGCCAGAAGTTGAGCCTTTCCACCTGACGCAAGTTCAGCGAGCGTTTCTTCGGTCAGCGTACGCAACACGGACGGGTAGGATGAATCCGCGCGGACAGCGGCGAGGCGTTCGCGTGTGCGGGTGATGGCAGTATCCACCAGGTCTTCCCTCACATCGCCGACGATCCGCAAAGACTCCAGGCGCGCCCGATGGAGAATGCGCGCGCGTTCCGCAATGGCTGGAGCGCTCGCATTCGCACAGGCATCCTCTTCGATCTGGCGCGCCTCGACTCGGGCTTGCGCCAGTATCCCGTTCACCTGGGATTGCGCGCCCTTTTCGATCTCCTGAACTTGCGTCTCTCCCGAAGCGCGGATCTTCTCGAGGATGGCCTGCAAACTCATCTTATTCGCCGCCAAGCAGTAACAGCATGGCCGCCACTGCGAAGCCCAGAATGACCATCGTCTCGGGAATGGCGATGAGCAGGATCATCGTCCCAAGCGCCTCTGGTTTCTCGGCAATCACGCCGGCTCCCGCCGCTCCGATCCGTCCCTGTGCCAGACCCGTACCGACGGCGGCCAGGCCAATTGCCAGTCCCGCGCCGATTGCGGTCAGTCCGGTTCCAATTGTAGTCAGGTCAATTTCCATTTTTGCCTCCTTGTTTGAATTACATGCGGCTTCTGAATGGTTCATAGGGTCTGCCGCCGCCTTCGTAGAACTTGCGGAAGAATTCCACGTAATGCAGACGCAAACTATGGATCATGGGGCTGAACATGCCCAGAACGAGATTCAGGGCATGGATCAAAATGGCGAGAATCGCGCCCACAATGACATTGCCCGCGATGCCAGCCACCTCGTTTGCCACCTTCGCCAGATAAACAGAAGCCAGCCCGATGGCCGCGATACGCAGATAGGAAAGCACGTTGCCGACCAATGTGATGAATTCGATGGGACCCATCACGATCCCAAGACAGCCAAGCGACATGCTCAACAGCACGATGCCGACGATCACGATGGCGATGGCAAAACTCATGAATCCCTGTGGGAGGAAATCCGTCAACACGCCGACCATGAAAAAGAGACCGATCAAGCCCACGAGCATCCCGCCGCGCTCCAACAGGTGGTTGCGACTCTTGTCTTTGATGGCTTCCCACACACCCAGGATCAATCCAAGCGTAACGTGAACCGCGCCGACTGCCACGGTCATAATGAGGAGTCCCAATACGTGGTCTGGACTGGTGCGGTCAAACCATAGTGCGTGCATCCCGATATATTCGCCCAGCGTGCCGAATGCCTCACCATACAGAAAGCCGAAAAGGATGGACCAACCTGCCCCCATCGCCAGCACGATGAGAATGTCGCGAAGCACACCTTCTTTGAAGCGGCGCAAAAAACCGAGGCTGAGCGCCAGCGCCAGGATGCCATATCCCACATCGCCAAGAATCATGCCAAAGAAGATGGGCAGGAAGAATGCCATCAAACGCGTAGGGTCAATGTGACCGTAACGCGGCAAGGCCAGCAATTTGACCAGGCTCTCGAAGGGTTTGGCAAGTCGCGGATTCTGCAGGATGACCGGCGCCCGTTTTTTCATTTCAGGTGTCATCTTCAATTTCTGGATGAACACCTCATTGCCGACGTTCTCCCGAAGAGCCATTTCAACTCGTTCAATCTCTTTCGCTGGGACCCAGCCTGCCAGCACAAAGGTCAGGTCGGTTTCGCCGAAACGCGGTAATATACGCGAGGCCTCAATTTCATCCTGCAGGACGGCGCGCCAGACAGCAAGTTTTTCGCGCCATTGCGCGGACAGGCTTGCCAATTCGCGGTTGATCTCTTTGATCTGTTCTGGAATGGACGCCATGCGGTAGTACAAGGCCGCAAGGACAACGTCGGGAGAGCCGTCTCCCAACTCGGCAGGCAGGCGTAGACGCGAGATATCCTCGCGGCCCAACAGGGCTTCAATCTGATTTGTGAATTGCTCTGGGAAGACGATCAACATGGCACGCGTCGAAACATCCACATCGCTGGCTACCACCTCGGCGCGTCCCTGGGTCAGATCAACTACACGTTTGCCGATTGCATCCAGGATATCCATGTGTTCGCGATTGACCAGGATGCCAACCGACCTATTTCCCGGTTCACGCACAGATGATGGGATGATCGGCAATAGTTTGCGCAAAGTAGCCTCGTAACGTGGCAGGGACGTAAGTTCAGATTCGAGCCGCTCGCGTTGCGAAGTAAGCGCCTTCACTTTGGGCATAAGTTCTTCCACACCTGCGCGAGCCTCAGCCAGATAATTTCCCGTCAGAGAAATCACGGGTTTTTGATGGATGCCGCCCAAGGCATCCAGTAATCCTCCAACACGTGCCACAAGTAAACTGAGTTCCTCCTGTTGACGAAGCGTATCCCGATCCAGGGAAAGCGGGCGCGCTGAAACTTCGGGAAGATCAGTCAACTCTTCAATATGCATACAACCCATCTGCCGTATGATACGAATAACAGCCTGCAAATTGGTTTTAAGTCCCACAATCTCAACAGGGATCATTTCAAGGTTCATTTGAGTTCCCACCTCCTTTCAGTCCGAGGACAACGTGAATAGCCTCCTGGATGGCCGCCTCCATACGGGCTTGTCCTTTTCGGCGGAGTTCTTCGGCCTGGTTGTGCGCGTGTGCAACAATTGTCTGCGCCTCCTCCTCGGCTTTGGATACGATCTTTTTGTAGCGGATCTGCCCTTCGCGGTTTCCGGAATCGTGCGCCTGCTTTTTGAGAAGAGTGGATTGCGCGCGCGCATCCGCCGCCCTGCGC
>DATDRD010000659.1:0-4368 GCA_035291925.1 Anaerolineales bacterium | reverse complement strand
AAAAAGGAAGCAAGAATGAGCAACTTCTTTGAGGAAATTACTATCATTGCGGAGGTAGCGCAGTCCTATGAAGGGTCGTTTGACTTGGCTTTGGCGAGTATTGATGCCGCAGCGCAGGCGCAGGCTGATTTAGTGAACTTTCAAGTGTTTGCCGCTGATGAGCTGGCCGTGCCTAGCTATCACTACTTCGATTTATATCGCCGGATTGAGCTCCCAATTACTCAGTGGCAAGAGTTGTTTGAACATGCTCGTAGGCAAGGCCTAAAGGTAATGGCAAATGTTTTTGGGCCGCGCACGGCTGAAAAGCTGGCAAAAATAGGAGTCAGCGCACTTAAGGTCCACGCTGCTGATACGGCCAACTTGCCGTTTTTGCGTCATTTGGCCGATTTAGGGAAGCCTGTTTTGTTATCGACTGGCGGTAGCACCCTGAGCGAAGTTAGCCATGCCATTAAGATCTTGCACGCACAGGGTAAGGTTGATGTGGCCCTGATTCTTGGTGTTCAGAATAGCCCGACGAGTCCCGAAGATACGAATTTGGCCCGCATCCGTCTGCTCAAAGAGCGCTTTCGACTGCCTGTTGGCTATGCCGATCACATAGACGGAGAGACTCCCCTCGCCGAAGTCATTGCACCTTTAGCTTTCGCCGCTGGAGCTGACTTCGTAGAGAAGCATATTAATCTAGCGAGATCTATTAAGCGCGAGGACTATATATCTGCGCTCAACCCCGATGAATTCGGGCAAATGGTAACACGTGTAAAAGAAGCGCGAAGGTGCATTGGTCTGCCTGGCGGGGACGTGGGTAATGGAGAGCTCGCCTATCGTGAGCAGATGAAGAAACGCGTAGTAGCCCGTAAGGATTTGGAAGCTGGCCAAAGTTTAACCTACGAAGACCTTGATCTGTTGAGAATAGATTCACCCAGTGACTTATGGAGCCTGGAGAGCGCTATTGGCCGGACCCTGTTGCAGCCCGTTCAGAAGTATCAGGTTCTTCAAAGCAAGGATCTTGCGGAAAAGCCAGGTGACCTCAAACGGGTGGTCGCAGTTTTGCTTTGTAGAGCGACCTCAACACGACTCCATGCTAAACCTTTACACTTGATCGGAGATAAGACGATCTTGGAGCTTTTGATTTCACAGATAAAGATGGTCTCTCGCATCGATGACATTATACTTGCGATAAGTGAAGGACCGGAAAATGCAGCCTTTGTGAAAGTTGCAAAGCGCCTTGGTCTGGACTACATATTTGGTGATGAAGAAGACGGACTAAAGCGGATGATAAAAGCCGCTGAATTTGCGAGGGCTGATACTGTGTTCCGTACAACAACTGAGAATCCTTTTCTGTACATTGATAATCTCAATGAAATGATCGAAACACATCTGCAACATGGCTCAGATTTGACAGTATGTGAAAATTTACCCGATGGGACGTATGCCGAAATAATTGAGCTTTCGGCACTAAAGCGTTCGCACTTAGAGGGCGAAGAGAGACATCGTAGTGCGTGGGTTTCGTTATATATCTATGAAAATCCTGATAAGTTCAAGACAGTAAAGCTACTGCCGCCTAAGGAAGTGCGCCGTTCAGACATTCGTTTGACCGTGGATTACCCTGAGGATCTTATAGTGATGCGAAGAATTTACGAGGCATTTGGCGGTGAGATGCCTATTCCGATCGCCTCGATTATAAGATTCCTGGATGAGCATCCTGAGATAAGGGCTATAAACGGAAACATAGATGCGGGTGTCGGGCGGATATGGCGGTAAGATACGGAATATCTCAGGAGTGGTTTGAGAGGGGACAGCGAGTCATCCCCGGATGCAGTCAAACGTTCAGCAAGGGATGGACGCAGTTTACCTTCGGAGCAAGTCCTATATTCCTTAGGTCTGGAAAAGGCTGTAGAGTCATAGATGTGGACGGTAATGAGTACGTGGATTATCCGATGGCACTGGGGCCGATCGTTTTAGGTCATAATTATCCCCGCGTATCGGAGGCGGTAAGACGTCAGATGGATGAAGGAACGACGTTCTCCCTTCCTCATCCCCTGGAAGTTCAGGTTGCCGAGACACTCGTGGAAATCGTTCCCTGTGCAGAGATGGTGCGCTTCGCCAAGAATGGTTCGGATGCGACGTCGGGGGCGGTGAGGTTGGCGCGGGCGTTCACCGGCAGGGAAATTATCGCCTGCTGTGGGTACCACGGGTGGCAGGATTGGTATATTGGCACGACTACTCGAAACAAAGGAGTACCAAAGGCCGTACAGGACCTGACTATTCCCTTCGAATACAACAATATTGCCAGTCTGGAACGGATCTTTGCCGAACATTCTGGCCAAGTGGCGGCAGTCATTATGGAGCCGGTCGGCGTCATCGAGCCTGAGCAAGGTTTTCTCGAACGAATCAGGGAATTGACCCGTCGTGAGGGAGCCCTGCTGATTTTCGATGAGATCATCACGGGTTTTCGGTTAGCTCTGGGAGGTGCCCAGGAGTACTTTGGAGTGATCCCCGATCTGGCCTGTTTCGGTAAGGCCATGGGCAATGGGTATCCCATCTCGGCCGTTGTGGGCCGTCGAGAGATCATGCAACTGTTCGATGAGGTATTCTTCTCGTTTACCTTTGGCGGCGAGACCGTGTCGCTAGCAGCGGCGCTTGCCACTATTAGCGAGATGCGAAAAAAAAACGTCATTAGCCATCTCTGGGAACAGGGGCAAAAGCTAAAGGATGGCTATAACGTACTAGCCAGGGAATTTGGAGTTGACCGCTACACCGAGTGTATTGGCCTCCCTCCACGGACAGTAGTCACTTTTAAAGATGAGACAGGATCGGAGTCCCTGGTGCTTAAGAGCCTCTTCCAGCAAGAGTGTCTCAAGCGGGGCGTCCTTTTCTCTGGGGGCCATAACGTATGCTACAGCCACAGCAACGCCGACATTGATCACACCCTGCGGGCATATAGGGCCGCCACGGAGATCATGGCTGAGGCTATCAGGTCTGGTGATCCATTGCAGAGACTTGAGGGAAAGCCGGTACAAGCTGTATTTCGTCAGGCGTAGCGGCGATGCTCGAAAGGTCGATGGTTGAAAAGGTTAGGGTTGGGAACCGCTGGATTGGAGATGGTGAATCTTGCTTTATCATTGCCGAAGCAGGGAGCAACCACAACGGAAGTTTCGAGCAGGCGAAACAACTCATAGATGTAGCTGTTTCAGCTGGTGCCGATGCTGTCAAGTTTCAAGTCTTCAGGGCTAACAGTCTGTACCCCAAGAGCGCAGGCTTTAGTGATTACCTAAAGGTGGCGAGGCCGATTTATGACATTATAGCCGAGCTCGAGATGCCCTATGAGTGGATTCCCGATCTCGCATCGTACTGTCGTGATAAAGATGTTCTTTTCCTTGCGTCGGTATTCGACGAAGTATCGGCCGATCAAGTTGAGCGACATGTGGAGGCTTTCAAGATTGCTTCTTACGAGATGACACACATCCCCCTCATTCGCCATGTCGCCAAAAAAAGTAAGCCGGTCATCATATCCACAGGGACCGCGAATTTGAACGAAGTTGCGGAGACGGTGGATGAATTTCGTCGGACTGGTAACAACGCCCTCATTTTGATGCAATGTACGGCTGCCTACCCCGCGCCTTTGGATTCCCTGAACGTTCGGGCGATCGCTTCTATGAAGGAAGCGTTCGGCGTGCCGGTAGGCCTCTCGGACCATTCGCGAGATCCTTTGGTCGGCCCGTTGTCTGCGGTGGCTGTAGGAGCAAACCTGATCGAGAAACACGTCACATTAAGCAATGAACTTCCAGGACCAGACCACCGATTCGCCCTTGAACCGGACCAATTGCGCCTTATGATTCAGAAGATTCGTGAGGCGGAAAGAGTTTTGGGTAATGGGAGAAAGGAAATGCATCCCGTTGAAATGGAGCTACGATGGTTTGCCCGCCGAAGTGTATTTGCGGTGCGCGATATTCGAGCCGGCGAGCCATTCACAGAAGAGAATATCGCTGTCCTACGATCCGGCACCCTGAAGGCTAGCCTGGAACCGAAGGATTTTTGGGATGTGCTGGGGAAGCGCGCGAGACGGAATATCCCGGCTGAGAGCGCTATCGAGAAGGAAGACTATGTATGATCCTACTGCAGGTCGTGTGACCCTGCGCCCGGCTGTGATGGAAGACTCCCACCGAGTGTGGGAATGGCGGAACGAGCAAGCGACGCGGGAAGCCTCTTTCAATACGGAATATATCCCCCTTGAAGCACATCAAATGTGGTTCGCGCGGAAGTTGAATGATCCGCACATGCGGATCTTGATTGCCATGGATCATCGCGGTCACGAAGTAGGTTACGTGCGATTCGATATTAACGAGGGCGAGGCCGAAATCAGCGTCAGCC
>DATDRD010000658.1:0-5171 GCA_035291925.1 Anaerolineales bacterium | reverse complement strand
CCCGTCTTCCCCGAGCGGAAGGTGCGACTCTTCTTCGGCTGGATCGCATTTACTAAAATGGACAAAGCCTTTTCACGCGGCGTGGGGATTTTATAGCCAGTGCGCTCCACTTCATCGAGCATCGCATTCAGTGTGGCATCGCGGTTGTTGACCAAATCTTCAAAACGGATGCACAGCACGTTTTTTTGTTCCAGCCACTGGAAAACACCTTCGTACCTCTGCTTCACGCTGACCATGTACAGCCCATCGTGGTCAACGCCTGTGATGGCGACCTTGAGCCGCTCACCGAAATCAGAAAGTGAGTTGTAATACCCATGCATCCCGTGATCTTCGTACATGTCCGTTGCGAAGAACACCTGTGAGACAAGCAGATCACGCGGGTCGCGATAGACGAAGTAATTCACACGCCCAGGCTGGCACAAAAATGCGAGATTCTCCGGTGAAGCCTCTACATATCCCCATCCAATAACACCGCGAGGAATTCGCTTCAACTCATTCAGTATCTCTTCTTTCGTCTTTCGTCTGCCCTCTTTCGTGATCGTGCGTATCGGCTCCGCCTCCACATACTTATGCGGCGAGACCTGACACATCCCTGCCAGCACCTGTAACAACAAATGTGAGCCGCTCTTCGGCTTGGAGTTGCCGAAGACAGGCGGCGCATCGCTGAAGGACAGGCGCTTCCAACGCCACACCGCCTGGGCTGTTTTACCCGCCGGCCTCAACGAACGGCGGATGGTTCTTGTCAATCTCATGAAAATACCCTCATCCTATGCGCGCTTTGCAACATGCTCCCGTAACAACTAATCCTCGCCATCTACACGGCGCAATCTCAGCATGGAAACCTTTTCACTCTCATAGACCTTCTTCACCCCATCGCCAAGCGCAGCTTCCGCCACGCGCAGATATTTCACCAGACGCTCAAAGCCACCCGGCTCAACGGATGCGGCCTGGTCACTGCCCCACATGGCGCGGTCGAGAGTCAAATGTCTCTCCACCATGCAGGCGCCCAAGGCAACCGCAATGGCAGATGGAACAAGTCCCACTTCATGACCCGAATATCCAATGGGCAGGTTCGGGAACTCACGACGAAGAGTCTCGATCATCTTCAAGTTCAACTCTTCAGGCTCACAGGGATAAGTGCTGGTGCAGTGCATCACCACAAGATCCTTTTCGCCCGCCATAGCCACTCCATTTTTGATCTGCTCCATCGTGGACATACCCGAAGACAAGATGACCGGCTTGCCAGTCGCCCGGGCCTTGCGGATCAGGCCAAAGTCCGTAAGGGAGGCGGATGGAATCTTATAGGCGGGCGTGTCGAACTTTTCCATGAAATCCACCGAAGGCTCATCCCATACGGAGACCATCCACATGATGCCCTTCTCTTTGCAGTAGCGATCGATCTCGCAGTACTGCTCTTCGTTGAACTCGACCTTGTAGCGATAATCCAGATAGGTGATATAGCCCCACGGCGTTTCGCGCATTTGCCTCCGCTGTTCGGACGGCGTGGAAATTTCGGGTGTCCGCTTCTGAAACTTTACCGCGTCCACACCGGCATGCACCGCCGCGTCGATCATCTGCCTGGCAATACCGAGATCGCCGTTATGGTTGATCCCTATCTCCGCGATCACAAATGCCGGATGCCTGTCGCCCACCATTCGATTCCCAATTCTTAATTCACGTGCCATTTTTTCTCCTTGTATCGCGTAGCGTGCGCTCTCCAGCGCACAAGCAACATTGGACGCCTTCGGCGCGTTCCTCTACGCGGAAGTTTTTTTCAAAATCAAATCACACAACTCACGAAGCGCGCCGTATCCTCCCGGCCTGCTCAGCACATAATCTGCCGCACGCATGACTTCCGGATACGCATCCGCAACGGCCACCGACCAGCCTGCGATCTCAAAACAGGGAAGGTCATTCAGGTCATTACCGACATAAACGACATTCTCCGCCTTGATGTCTTTCTGCTCAAGGACCTGGCGCAGCGCGCGCCCCTTATCCTGCAAACCGACACCGTGGATCGCTTCCACGCCCATTTTTTTCGCGCGCGCCGCCACAGCCGGATTCACTTCCGAGGAAAGGATCATCACATCCACGCCCTTCTCACGCAATTCCCCTATACGGAAACTGTCACTGCGAAATGCAGCGACCATTTCCCTGCCATCCTGATCGGTCCAGACACGATTATCGGTGAGGACACCATCAAAGTCACAAATGATCAGTTCTATTTTACCGGGCAGAGGGCGTCGGGGTCTGCTATCAGGCGTGACCATTTCCAGACCACTATATACCAGTGCTTCATACTTCTGCCAGTCGGCAAGCGTGTCAATATCCACTGTGTAGCGCGGGTCGATGACCAGCGGATAAACCACACTCCCAGTAAGGGATTGCTTGCTGGTGATCGTGGAGGTGCGGATGGCATCAATGTGCCCGGTTTGCCAGTAGGCCGGTGGAAGGATCTGGCGCGGCGCATTATAGGGTTCAGTGATCCCTTCCACTTCAAGCAATGGTTTCATCGGCTTTTCATAGCCGTTGAACTGCCACATCTTATATGGATTTTGTGCCGCAGGGACAACGCCGCGCACGGAATCTGCGTCTGCATGCTCAACCAGAATCCTGACCGCGCCATCCACGCAATCCATCGGGCGGACCGGTGAAGTGGGCCGCAGTTGCACAACGATCTTAGGTTTGTAAGCTTCGATATCTTCAAGACATTTCAAAGCATGCTGAAAGACCGGTAAATCGGTGGTTCTGTCCTGTGCAAGTTCCCTGGGCCGCATGAATGGTGTCTCTGCGCCATATTCGCGTGCGATCGCGGCAATTTCCTCGTCATCGGTCGAGACAATGACACGCGAAACACTCTTCGCCTGCAAGCCGGCCGCTATACTCCACGCAACAAGCGGATAGCCTGCAAAAGTACGGATATTCTTGCGTGGAATGCCTTTCGAGCCGCCGCGCGCGGGGATGAGAGCGAGGATTTCGGTCATGTGTAAGTAAAAAGGTAGACAAGTATACAAGTATACAAGTAGACAAGCAAGTACCTGTGTACCTGTCTACTTGTGTACTCTCTCACCACGCTGTCCAGCCTCCATCTACAACGACATTATTCCCCGTCATGTAAGACGATGCATCGGATGCCAGAAACAGCAGCGCTCCATTCATTTCATCCTTCTTTGCCATGCGTCCCAAAATCGTTTTAGCCGAATAATTTTTAACAAAATAATCTTCGTGATTGTTGAACACACCGCCGGGAGTCAATGCATTCACACGGATTTCCGTCTCAGCATAATACGCAGCCAGGTATTTGGTGAAACCCAGCACGCCGGCTTTGGTCACTGTGTAATATACAGGCTTAAATGCCACTCGCTCACCACTTTTGACATAAATACGCTGGTCTGGGCCATTCAATCCATACGTCGAACAAATGTTGATGATACTGCCTTTTTTCCCGTGTTCGATCATCGGCTTGACACATGCCTGCGTGACCAGGAACATACCCGTCAGATTGACACCTAACGCGGCATTCCACTGATCGAGCGGATAGTCTTCGAACGCGCCGGGCGTGATTCCTTTTTTCATCGCGTCGGAATCAAACTTGGGATCGAGCGCGGCACTGTTGACAAGAATATCGAGCCGTCCAAAAGTGGATAATACTTTTTCCACCAGCGCGTTGACGGAATCAGGCCTGGTGATATCGGTGGGAACGGCCAGGGCCTTGTATCCGCTTTTCGTGAGTATATCCGCTACGGCTTGCGAAGCTGAAGCGTTCAAATCCACAACAGCAACTGCCGCGCCCGCTTCGGCTAAGGTCCTGCAGAACTCCGCGCCGAGCAATCCTGCCCCACCTGTCACAACAGCTACGCATCTGCTTAGATCAAATTTATCCTGGATTGTCATGTTTTCCTTTATGGCTGCGCGGTATAGATCGAATCGCCCGCCGATTTGTGCGCAAGATAGAGACCTTCGCTTAACAAAGCCGCATCTGCCGCTGACACCTCACCACCATCGAAGATGGCAAGCACTGCGCCGCCATTGTTGATATCCTGTTGCATGAGCCCAATGCCTTCCTCAAAACCCGACCGCACCTGCGCGGTGGCAGAGTCGAAGCGATCAGGCAGAACATAATTGCCACGGCCTGTGTACAGATAGACTGCGGCGGGTTCATTGGTATAGATCCTTACCTCGGCAGGCAACTCGCGCAGGAACGCCATCGCTTTTGAATCGTACCACTTGAAGGATGCATATCCGAGTCCGCTTTTGTGCCAATTGTCCATCGTGACAGATTGCTTGTATATTGAGAAACCGAGCACAATAATCGTCAGCACAATTACAAGGTCGCGGCGTTTGCTCCATAACCACACGCCGAAATAAACCAGCAGAATGAGCAGGCAAACAAACACAGGCGAGAGGATGCGAAGTCTGAATTTCGTCGCGGCATCGAACATGGTCATGGAGGCGACGATGGAGGCAAGATAAGCAAAGATATATAAGCCTGTGGTGAAGGCGATAACTCCCATTGCCTCTTTTCCGCTTCTTTCACGCACAAGTGCTTGCTGGGGCTTCGAAAGATAATTCCGTGCTCTGACAACAACCCACACCAGCACCGCACCCAGGACGACCACCACCATCCCTTCAATGATGCCCGTCTGTTTGAAGATCTCCCGCCGCCATACTTCAACAGGGATGAAAAAATCCGAGAAGGCGCGCAGACCCATGTGTAAGTTGTCGGAGGTAATGGGATGCCACGCCAGGACGCGGTTGGTGGCATTCTCTGCAACAAGTCGATTCCGGATCGCCCAGCCCAGAATCCACGGAAGGACACCTGCGAGAAATATTCCCGCACTGGTGAGTCGCCTGCGCCAATCAGTATGCAAAACGATCAGCGCAAGGACAAAGGTTGCAGCAAGCGCCAGACCTGCGTAACGTGTAAGATAGGCTGCGCCGACAAACATGGCACAGAGAATTAACCACAGCCAGTGATGGTCGCGTTCGAAATACAGGTCGAACATCCAGAGGGATAGCAATGACAGAAAGATAAACAGCGGTTCACTCATCGCAACCGCGTGGACTTGCAGCATTTCACCGCTTGCAACGAACAATGCGGAAAGGATGAGACCCGCGCTGAGCGAGGGCGTCATTCGCCAGGCAAGGATGCCGAGCAGCGCCGCATTAAG
>DATDRD010000657.1:0-18811 GCA_035291925.1 Anaerolineales bacterium | reverse complement strand
CTTGCTGATTCCGTTCAAACAGCCGATGTTATTCCGTACGGTGACCTGCCCAACTGGCCCATCTCGACAGTTTATGGACATGCAGGACGGCTTGTGATCGGCGAGCTGGAGGGACAGGCGGTTTTCATCATGCAGGGGCGTATCCATTTTTATGAAGGCTATAGCATGTCACAGATCACGCTGCCTGTCCGTGTGATGCAACGGCTTGGTATCGAGATCATGATCGTGACCAACGCGGCTGGAGGAGTAAACCCCAATTTTACGGCTGGGGATGTGATGCTGATCACAGACAATTTGAATCTCATCGGCATGATGGGGATGAATCCATTAATGGGCCCCAACATCGATGAACTCGGTGCACGTTTTCCTGATATGAGCCAGGCATATGATCGTAAACTGATGGAGATTGCGCGAAAAGCGGCCTCCCAAAACAATATTGCATTGCTTGAAGGCGTTTATTGTGCTTTGAGCGGACCCTCCTTTGAAGGCCCGGCCGACCTGCGATTCCTACGTCTCGCAGGTGCAGATGCTGTGGGCATGTCCACCGTGCCGGAAGTGATCGTTGCGCGGCATGGCGGTCTGCGCGTACTTGGGTTTTCAGGTATCAGCAATAAAGCCAATCTGGATGGTTCAACCGTAACAACCCATGAGGAAGTTATCGAAGCAGGCAGGGTCATTGCTCCCAAACTTGAAAAGATCATACACGGCGTGTTACGTTCATTGTGAAGTGTTGGCGGTATGGGTCCAATTTATCGTTCTCTCGCTGCCTATGAGCCGCTGATCTACATCGCGCTGACCATCTGGAGCTTGTTTGTTTTCAGGAGCATGTACCGATCCTGGCGGGAATGGCAGGATTCGGTCTACAGCCTTGAACGCGAGTTTGCTTTGACGAGATTAGTTCGTGCAACTGCAATCGCATTGATGGTTCTCGGCCTTGTGTTTGCCGAGTTTTTTATTGCCACGTTCGTCGCGCCAGCGCTGCCTGCCTCCGATATACTGGCTACTCCAACCCTCGATTTGTTTGCCTCGCCTGCGGGCACGATCTCACCCGAACTCGCGACACAAAACGCGCTCTCGCCCGTGCTGTCGCCTGTCCCAAGCGGATCCAGCGGCTGCGTCCCGAACCAGCTCATCATTACTGCTCCCGAGCCCGGCGACGAGGTGAAGGGAACCGTTGAACTGATTGGAACTGCCGACATTCCGAACTTTGGTTTTTTCAAGTATGAAGTGACGCTTCTTGGCACTGAGAACTGGGCGACTGTTTCAGCCGGACGCAAGCCTGTGCGAAATGCAAAGTTAGGCGATTGGGATACGACCACGCTGGCCAATGGCGATTATTTTTTACGGCTCGTGTTGACGGATAACGTCGGAACGTCGCTTGAGCCCTGTGTGATCGCCATACGGATTCTAAATCCGTAGCGATCGTCTGGAGGATATGTGGCTTTATTTGAAGTTCGTCCTGCTATTGCATCTGACATCCCACATTTAACGGGGATCGAACATTCCTGTATGAGTGATTACGTCTGGCAATTGGAATTGCGCCGCGAAGTGGGCCAGGTGACCGCGAATTTTCGTGAGGTCCGTTTGCCGCGCTCGATCAGTGTGACCTATCCGCGGAACCTGTCCTCACTTGCCGATGAATGGACGCGTCGGGGTGCAGTCAAGGTCGCCGTCCATGAGAATAGTCCGATCGGTTATATTTGTGTGACGGAAGAACACACGCGTGCGATTGGATGGGTGACGGATATTGTCGTTGCGCCCGACCATCGACGCAAAGGCGCCGCGTCCGCACTTTTGACGGCCGCACAAGCCTGGGCTTCGGAAAGGGGCGTGCGTCGTCTAATCCTGGAAATGCAGTCAAAGAATCAGGCTTGCATTCACCTTGCACAAAAATTTGGATACGAATTCTGCGGGTATAATGACCAGTATTATCCTACTCAGGATGTGGCTTTGTTCTTTGGGAGAGTGCTAAACTAGCTTTGGAAGGGTAGCATGTTTAACGGTTGGATGGAAGGTTTGCTGGCGGGGCTGAAAACGATCAACGATATTTTAACAGCGGGCATCGCGATCACCGCTTTTTCGTTGTTCCTGTATGCCTTGTCGTTTAATCTGCGTGACCGTGTAGCGCGCTCGTTCGCGATTATTCTGTTGTGTGTTGTGGTGATCTTTACCACGGAAGCCCTGCAAAACAAGTCCGTGCCTAGTTGGGGAATCGAATTGCTTTTGCGAATCCAATGGGTGGGAATCATCTTTTTACCTCCATCTTATTTACATCTTTCTGATGCATTGCTTGTGACTGCGGGGCGTCCTTCGCGGGGCCGCAGGCGACTCGCTGTGCGCCTGGTGTACGTTGCCTCAGTCGTCTTCTTGGTGTTGCTCGGATTGGAATTGCTCGTTGGTGGACTAGTGCCTAACGGCAGACCTGCGCCACACCTGCAACGCACGCTCTGGACTGAACTTTTCACGATTTATTACGTTGGGATCATGATCTGGGCCGGCTACAATTTCGTTCGCGCCTTCTCACGTATGCTCACTCGCTCGGGTCAGCGGAGGATGCTCTATCTGATGGCGGGGGCGACCGCCCCGGCGCTTGGTTCGTATCCGTACCTTTTGTTTGGTTCCGAAATCGCGGCGCATTACCCGCTTTTGTTTTGGAGCGCGGCATTGGTCATCAACTTGCTTGTTGCCGGCCTGGTTGTTACGATGGCTTACGCTGTGGCATTCTTTGGGGTTTCGTGGCCCGACCGCGTGGTGAAGAGTCGCCTATTTAAATGGCTCTTGCGCGGGCCAGTGACTGCATCTCTTGCGTTGGCCGTGATGACGATTGTCCGGCGCGCCGGAGAGGTACTCGGGGGAGAACCGTACTCAGGTTTTGTTCCGCTTGTCATGGTGGTAACCGTCTTACTGTTCGAACATGCGGTCACTTTGTTTGCGCCGCTCTGGGAAAGAGCACTCTTTTTCGGCCGCGATCGGGGTGAACTTCAGTTATTGCAGAACATGGAAGAAAGATTGTTGACGCGCGGTGACTTGCGGCAATTCCTGGAGACGGTGCTGGCTGCGGTACGCGATCATCTGCAATCCCCGTGTGCGTTCGTCGCTGCGCTGGATGATGTAGAGTTATCACTCAGCGTGGTTGCAGGCAATCGTGCGTTGCTTGAAAATAAGGATCTGGACGAAGCTTTGCGCATGGTCAATCATAACGGTGAGAGTGGAAGGCACGAGTTCACATGGGGTGATTTCTGGATACTGCCTCTTCACCAGCGAAAAGTGAATGGCGACCGTGATGAAATCCCTCCATTGCTGGGCCTGCTCGGAATTGCTCGCAAGTCAAATCAGCCTCTGGATAGGGATCAACGCGATGCCCTCTGGCTGCTGGCGGACCGCGCTGCCCTTGCGCTGGAAGACCGCCAGTTACAGCAACGGGTGTTCCGTTCGCTGGAGGAGATTCAGCCGCAAATTGACATGCTCCAGCTCATGCGCGCGGTTGGGAGGTATGATACGCGTGCCACTCTTTTGACCGAGCCAATCCCGCGCGAGACGGATCTGGCGGATTGGGTGAAAGATGCACTCACTCATTACTGGGGTGGGCCGAAGCTGACGAACAACCCTCTGATGAAATTGCGGGTTGTGCAACTGCTAGCGGAAGAATATGATGGTAACGCATCGAACGCGCTGCGCGCGCTGCTCCGCAAGGCGGTAGACCAGGTAAAACCCGAAGGGGAACGGCGCTTCACAAGCGAATGGATTCTTTATAATATTTTGGAAATGAAGTTCATCCAGGGACGCAAAGTACGCGAAGTGGCAGGAAGACTGGCCATGTCGGAGGCGGATTTATATCGCAAACAGCGTGTTGCTGTTGAGTCGGTAGCCCGTGCCATTCTTGATATGGAACAAAACGAAGGAATCGATAAGTAAGGAGAACTGTATGGATATCAACGGTAATACAAAGCGGAAATATGAGAATGCAATACCTGTCACCGATGAGGGCTGGTGGGAATCTGTCCTGGCGGAGGAAAAACGGTATTCATCGTCCGCCTCCCGGTCACAGCATGTCCTACCAAAGCCATCTCCAGCAATCTCCAAAAAACAGGAAGCGACTCAGCCTGCAGTTACAATGAATGCAGATTGGGAACTCATGAAGAACCTGTATCGCGAGGATCATATCCTTTCCGTGAAAGTCATCGGACATAATCGCGGCGGCCTGCTGGTTGCAGGGGACGACGGTTTATCAGGATTTATCCCATTCTCTCATCTTGTGGAGCTTGCAGGCAAGAGCGACCTCGCGGATCGCGATATCAGTCTGGAAGGCTACGAGGGCAAAGCATTGAATGTCAAGATCATAGAATGTGCCCAGGAAGAGGGACGGGTTGTCTTTTCCGAGCGGGCCGCCCTCTCTGAAGCCGGGAAACGCTCAGAACTTTTCCAGAGTCTCCAGGCGGGTGCGCGGACAACAGGCACTGTTACCAATATCACGGACTTCGGTGTGTTCGTTGACCTTGGCGGGGTGGAGGGATTGATCCATATCTCCGAACTTTCGTGGGGGCGTGTGTCGCATCCAAATCAAATCGTCAGCCTTGGTCAGGAGATCGATGTACAGGTGCTGGATCTCTCTGCTGAACGGTGCCGGGTTGCTCTGAGTCTGAAGCGCATGGTTCAGAATCCATGGGAACGTGCTTCGACCGAATTTCCAGAGGGCCGGATTTTGCCTGCGGAAATCACAAGCGTTCTATCCTATGGCGCGTTCGCTCGCCTGGAAGCTGGCGTTGAAGGCTTGATCCATGCAACTGAAATGCCGATCGAAGCGGGGCAAACTCCGCGTGATATTCTTGCAGAAGGACAACAAATTCAAGTGCGTGTCCTGCATGTCGACCCGGCGCATCAACGAATGGGATTGAGCCTGCAGACAAACCCATAATGCCAAAACATTCCAATCCACCGCACACCTACGAACCAGAATTGCGCGAAGATTGGCTCGATCGTCTGGCGCGCTTCAACCAGCACTTCGGCCGTTTCGTCCGCGACGGGCTGGGTGTGCTGTTGATCGCCGCCGCCCTCATGTCTTTCCTTGCGCTTCGCGGGTATACCCAGGGCGCGCTCCTGACTCCGTGGGCCAGCCTGCTTTCTTTGTGGTTTGGGTGGGGTTCATATCTTATTGTTATCGCGATCAGCTATGCTGGACTTGCCCTTTTACTCCAGGATAAGACGTTCCTGGGCTGGGGCCGAGTCTTTGCCCTTGAGCTCGCTGCCTTCCTGACCCTTGGTCTGCTTGCCGCTATGGGAGGCAACTCCCTGCTGCGAGCGGAGACCGGTGCGGACGGCGGGCGCATTGGATGGGGACTTGTTACGCTTTTTTGGAGGGCAGGCAGGACGTGGGGAACTCTGCTGTTATTTGTCGCGTGGCTCCTGGCATTGATGAGCGGGTTCAATGTATGGTCCCTGCTTGAACGATGGTTGTTGAAACTCGCGGGCGAGAACGCGGCTGCTGAAGTGACAATACAGGCTGAGGTGGAGAAGGAAGCGTCTGCCGAAAAACCGGCCAAACAACCGCGCAGGAAATCCACAGCGTTGCCGCCTGAATTCCGCAAATCCCTGCGTGTTTCGGATCAGCAGGACAAGAAACCATCGGCGCCGCGTGAACGCGATGGACGATTGCCCACACTTAGTATTTTGCTGGCAGATCAAAATACCCGCCCCGATGAGCGAACCATCAACCAAACGGCGGGCATGATTGAGAAAACGCTGGCTGAATTTGGCATCGTAGCAACAGTGATCGGTTTTCGTGTGGGACCCACTGTGACTCAATTTGCTGTGCAACCTGGTTTCATGAAAAGACCCGGTGCCACCGAAGAGGAAGCACAACAGATGAAAGTGCGCGTTGCACAGATCGCTTCTTTGCAGAAAGACCTGGCGCTCGCGCTTTCGGCGGAGCGATTACGCATCGAAGCGCCTGTACCCGGAAAGCCATATGTTGGGATCGAAGTGCCGAACACACACTCTTCAGTGGTGCGTATGCGCTCCATTTTAGAGACCGATTCATTCCACAGAATCGGCGCGCCGCTGGCAATGGCACTGGGACGGGATGTTTCCGGCCAGCCTGTGGTTGCCGATCTTTCGCGCATGCCTCACTTGTTGATCGCAGGTGCCACGGGCTCGGGAAAATCCGTTTGCATTACGGCACTCGCGGCGTGTTTTGCCATGAACAACTCCCCCGAAGATATGCGCATGGTGCTGATCGACTCGAAGATGGTCGAGTTGTTGCGCTTTAACGGTTTGCCACACCTCTATGGCAAGGTGGAGACGAATATCGAACGCATTCTGGGCGTGTTGCGCTGGGTGGTCGTGGAGATGGAGCATCGCTACCGCCTGCTTGAGGCCGCACATGCGCGCGATCTCGAAGCATATAATCGCAAGCTCGCGCGCAAGAAGGAAAGCTCTCCGCTGCCGCGCATCGTTGTCTTGATTGATGAATTGGCCGACCTTATGATGTCCGCGCCGGACCAGACGGAACACAACCTTGTGCGCCTGGCGCAGATGGCGCGCGCGACCGGAATCCATTTGATCGTTGCAACGCAGCGTCCCTCAACGGATGTGGTAACGGGTTTGATCAAGGCGAATTTCCCTGCGCGTTTGGCTTTCGCCGTTGCTTCCGGAGTGGATAGCCGCGTGATCCTGGATATCACGGGTGCGGAGAACCTGCTGGGACGTGGTGACATGTTATTCCTGAACCCGGAAGTGGGGAACCCAATCCGCGCCCAGGGTGTGATGATCACCGACATGGAGATCGAACGGCTGGTATCGCACTGGCAAAAATCTGTCGGTGTCACCAGCGAAGCGCCGCCCTGGGAAAAGCTGCTCAGCGAGCCGGATGAAAATGAGGATGAGAGACTTATCGAACAGGCGGTTTCCATCGTCCGCCAGAGTCAGCGCGCCTCCGCTTCGCTATTGCAGAGGCGTTTGCGCATTGGTTACCCGCGCGCCGCTCGCCTTCTCGATCAACTTGAAGAGGACGGAGTCGTCGGGCCCTCGCTGGGTGGAGGAAAGGAACGCGATGTGCTGTTGGGTCCGGTGGATAGCGAAGAATCGAACAGTGACAAATAGAAGCCAACTGTATTAAGAATCTAAAACATCAATCGTTTTGCTGTTATCATTGCCAAATTCGTCAAACCGCGGGTTTGATTCTGTTCTGATGCTTCTCATAATGAGTTGTTAGTAAAATTTCCGCATTTCAAAATCGATAATTGCTGAAAGTGAGTAACCAAGAGATCCTTCATGGAGAAGAGCGCAAACAGCACGTCATCCAAAAAGACGTTCAGCGACTATCTGCGTCTGTGGTTTAAATGGGTATTGGATCCACTGGGTCGGTTCTTTAATAGTCTGGGATTAACTCCCAACACAATGACCATGTTGGGGCTGATAGGGAATTCGGTGGGCGCATATTTTCTGGCAAGAGGGGATATGTTGACTGGCGGTATCCTTGTCCTGCTTATGACGCCAATTGACGCCCTGGATGGAACCATGGCGCGTCTGCGTGGCGAATCAAGCGACTTCGGCGCGTTCGTTGATTCGGTGAGCGACCGGTATGCCGAATTGATCATTTACGGCGGTCTCTTATACCATTTCCTGAGCCTGGGCGAACCCTTAGGTGGAATGCTCGTCTTTGGCGCGGCGGCGGGATCGGTGCTGGTTTCTTATGTGAAAGCACGGGCGGAAGGATTGGGGTATGAAGCGAAGGTCGGTTTACTCACACGTGTCGAGCGTTACCTTGTCCTTGCGCCGGCCCTGGTCTTTAATCAATTAATCATTGGTCTGGCGATCATTGCACTGTTCGCAAATATCACTGCCCTGCAACGCATCTGGTATGTCCGCAGGCAGGCGCACGAAAAGATGAAAGAATAGGAGAACGTATGCCTGAAGGATTTCCTCTCGGCCCATTATTTGTTCGATTTTATGGGATCATTCTCATGCTGGGCGCGCTGGCGGGCGCCTGGCTGGCAACGCGTGAGGCCAAACGGCGCGGTTACGAAACCGAAATCGTTTGGGACTTGCTGACCTATTTGTTGATCGGTGGAATCATCGGTGCGAGACTCTGGCATATTCTCACTCCGCCTCCTTCGTCCGGGGTCACCGCGGGATGGTATTTGACACACCCCCTTGATGCGCTCGCGATATGGAAGGGTGGTCTGGGAATCCCGGGCGCGGTGATCGGAGGACTGATCGTCCTGTATTTTTACGCCCGCAGAAACAACCTCAATTTTCTTGAGTGGACGGATATTGGCGCGCCAAGTCTCGCGCTGGGACAGGCAATGGGTCGCTGGGGTAATTTCTTCAATCAGGAGTTGTATGGCGCGCCGACGAACCTGCCGTGGAGGATATTTATTGATCCTGATCACCGCCTGGCTGGCTATTTGGACGCAGAGTATTATCACCCTCTGTTTTTGTACGAGTCCATTTGGAACCTTGCCAACATGTTCCTGCTTCTTTGGATATCTCGCCGATTCGCGGATCGTCTAAAGGCTGGTGATATCTTCCTCACTTATCTGATCGTTTACCCTGTCGGCCGCTTCCTGCTTGATTTTCTGCGGCTCGATGCTTCGCTGGTCAGCGGCATTAACATCAACCAGACCGTTATGGCTGTGGTTGCCGTCTTCGCGGCCGTCGCGCTGTATTGGCGGCATCGCACAGATGCTTCACGCAATTTATCCTGAGCAGAGTTGAAGGTTCAGCCAGACATCATAAAGAGGGACTGTCGTCTTATTGACCGATAAATCCTCCATGCATATGCTCACCTAGGCTAGAAATTCATAGGAAACAAAATGATCGAAACAAACGACCTGAGTAAACAATTCAACAATGACTTCTGGGCTGTGGATGGCGTGACACTATCTGTCAAGCCCGGTCAGATCCTGGCGCTGCTGGGTCAGAACGGTGCAGGGAAAACCACCACGGTCCGTATGCTCACCGCGTTATTGAGTCCGACGCGTGGATGGGCGCGCGTGGCCGGGTTTGATGTAGCAAAAAATCCGCAGCAAGTGCGTGCGAACGTCGGTGTCTTGACAGAGCAACATGGTCTTTATATGCGCATGACCGGTGAAGAATATCTTGAATTCTTTGGTGAAGTATATGGGCTTGACCCAAAGAGGAGAAAAACGCGCAGCGATTACCTGATGGAGTATTTCGGTCTCGCACAGGTGGCGCGCCGGCGCACTGGCGAATATTCGAAAGGCATGAAACAGAAACTGGCTCTTGCACGGGCGCTGATGCATGAGCCCTCCGTGTTGCTGCTTGATGAGCCGACCTCCGCGATGGATCCTGAGTCCGCCCGGTTGGTGCGGGACGAGATCGCCCGCTTGCGTTCATCGCAGCGCACGATCATCATCTGCACTCATAATCTCGCAGAAGCTGAGACACTTGCCGACACAATTGCGATCCTCTATCGTGGAAAGATCTTATTGGATGGTACGCTGGAGGAATTGAAGCGCAGTGTTTTAGGCCCCGTTCAGTATGAGGCAAAATTTGCTGAAGACTTTGACACGGGTGATCTGGATCTGCCTCAAGGGGCGATTTTGGCATCTCGAAGCGCGACCAGTTTGCGGTTCCAGGTGGAGGCGCCTCAGATTGTCAATCCAAAACTTGTTCACGCGTTGACGGCCCGCAACGCTCCTTTGGTTTCATTCCAGGAAGTCCCGCGAAAATTGGAACACGTTTATCTGAAGACGATGGCGGATGCCCAGGGAGCGACCTATGCGGCGTAACTTCAGGCCGATCTGGATGGTGGCGCGGCGCGAATTCCTGGATCAGTTCCGTGACTGGCGAATCATCGTGCCGATGCTTTTGCTGGTAACACTGTTCCCATTCATCGCGGACGATTCGACCAGGCAGGCCGTGAATTTTATGAATCGTTTTGGCGGTGATTTGATTTTGGACCGGCTTGTACCATTTGTGGTACTTGTGATTGGGTTCTTCCCCTTATCTTTTACGCTGGTGGTTGCACTTGAGTCTTTTGTGGGCGAAAAGGAGCGCGGCACCATTGAGCCACTTTTGAGCTCTCCGCTCGAAGACCGGCACATGTATCTGGGTAAGTTGCTGGCAGGCATCACCACGCCGCTGGTGTTCAGTTTTGCGTCCATCGTGATTTATCTGATGCTGATCTCGCGCCGCGACGTGGAGTTTCCCGGCCCGTACATGCTTTCACTGGTCCTTTTGCTTACCTTTGCTCATGCGGTTTTGATGGTCAGTTCCGCGATTGTGATCTCCGTGCAGGCTACTACCGTTCGCGCCGCGAATTTGCTGGCATCCTTTGTGGTTGTCCCGGTGGCCTTCCTTTTGCAGGGTGAGACGGTGCTGATCTTCTGGGGGAATGAGGATGTGTTGTGGTATGCGATCGCCGGAGTTACCTTGCTGGCGGGACTGCTGATCCGTCTGGGACTGTCGCATTTCCGCCGTGAATATTTACTGGGCCGAGAGATTGATACACTGAATTTCAAATGGATGGGGCGTACCTTCCGGGATCGTTTTACCGGCAATGCGAGGTCGATATCTGAGTGGTATCGCAGGGAGATTCCGATCACATTGCGTCAATTAAGACAGCCGCTCATGATCGTCCTTGCGCTTTCGGTCATCGCGGTGATCGTGAGTTATATGTGGGTGGTCAGGAATGTACCTGTCTACCTCAACCTGACACCCGAACGTGTAGGCGAGATCAGGGCATTTGTTACAGAAAATCTTACCAGCCTGGACACATTGGGTGAGCGACTCCCTGCACCTGTTTTGTTCTTCAACAATGCGCGTACGACAATTGTATTTCTGCTCCTGGGATTGGTCTCATTTGGCACGCTCGGGCTGACGTTGTTCCTTGGGAATATCGCACTGATCGGAGGGGTGCTTGGCGCGGCAGACCTGGTTGGCTATTCGCCATTGCTTGCATTTATCGTGGGAGTTTTGCCACATGGCATGTTTGAACTACCGGCAGTATTCCTGGCCACCGCCGCAATGCTAAAAGTGGGCGCGCAACTGGTCACGCCTCAACCGGATAAAAGCCTGGGAGAGACGTTATTGATCTCTCTGGCAGACTGGTTCCGGATTTTTATTGGAATTGTCCTGCCGTTCCTTGCGATTGCATCAGTGATCGAAATTTATGTCACACCCGCATTGATCAAACTGGCATTTCCATATTTATAGAATAAAAAGAGAGTAGAGTGCCAAAAGTCATCATTCTTGGTTCATCCAATGCGGTGCCGTCCAGGGACCATGAGAACACCCACCTGGTCATTATTGGTGAGGAGCACACCATTCTTGTGGATTGTGTGAGTAACCCCATTGTACGCTTGGAGCAAGCCGGTGTGGATTTCAACGAACTTACGGATATAGTCATTACGCACTTCCATCCTGATCACGTTTCAGGTGTGCCGCTCCTGCTCATGGATATGTGGCTGATGGGGCGGACCAAGCCGATCAACATCTATGGCTTGCATTACACCATGGATCGCCTGGAAGACCTGATGGGTTTCTATGGCTGGGCGGAATGGCCCAATTTCTTCCCTGTGGGCTTTTACCGTTTGCCGGAGGCAGAAATGGCGTTCGTGCTGGACTGCCCTGATTTCAAAGTCCATTCATCTCCTGTCCATCATATGGTCCCCACGATCGGCCTGCGCGTGGAATGTAAGAATCCGGGCAAAGTTCTCGCATACTCCTGCGATACCGAGCCTTGCGAGCAAACCGTTCGACTCGCGGATGGAGCAGATATTCTCATCCACGAAGCTGCGGGCGCGTCGTTTGGACATTCCTCTGCAGAGCAGGCAGGTGAGATCGCAACAAGAGCCGAAGTTGGGATGTTATACCTTATTCACTACCCCACGGGACGTTATGCAAAAGGCGACATTGCCGCCGAAGCCAGCAAAACCTACAAAGGCGAAATAATTATCGCAAAAGACTTCATGACGATCGAGATATAAAAAATTCCCCTCTCCCGATTTGGAAGAGGGGTTGATACACAGTGTAGTGTCCGAGGGGCGAGGGGAAAAATTACCAGCCCGTGATAAACGGCTCCCATTCCTGAAATTCTGAGAGGTGCCTGCCGAAAATATAGACCGCGTTCGCGGGAGGTTCCTTGGGAACACGTAAGAGATGCATGTGCGCCTCTTCCACTTTTCTCCCTCCTTTGCGGTGATTGCAGTGTGGGCATGCCGCGACGACATTCGTCCACAGGTGCGCGCCTCCCATATGGCGCGGGATCACATGGTCCACTGTCAGCCCGCCGTCGCGCTTCGCGCAATACTGGCAGGTATAATTATCACGTCGGAAGACTTCCCGTCGCGTCAATTTGACGTGCGGCCGCGGTCTATGAACCTGACTCTCAAGCCGGATGACCGAGGGACGCGGGATCAACTCTTTCACCGTTCGGATGTGACCGCGTCCGTTCACGACCATACCGGCTTTGCCCGCCAGGAGCAGGCCAACCGCCCGTCGTGTCGTACAGACATTGATCGGTTCAAAATTGGCATTTAGCACCAGCACAGGTTCGTGCATTCTGCCTCCGCAACAGGCACGATTATACTGCTGATTATTTGAATCTGGAAAAGAGCCCTTTGGTAATGACATGAACTTGTCATAGGAGATTCTCATGAAAGTCCTGATTGCGGGTGGTACAGGCCTTCTCGGTACTGCCCTCACAAAATCCCTTTCCGCGGATAACCACGAAACGTTCATCCTGACGCGGCACATCCCCAAACACCCCAATCAATTCCAATGGGATGGAACGACAACAACCGGATGGGGGCATCTCATCAATGAGGTTGATGCGGTGGTAAATCTAACGGGATTCGGTGTGGAACATTGGCCCTGGACGAAACGTCAGAAACAGAAATTCATCGACTCTCGCGTCATTCCGGGCCGCGCGCTTGTTTCCGCCATACAGAACGCTGCACGCCGCCCGCGCGTTTTTCTGCAGGTCTCCGGCATCAATCGCTACGGTCTGCGCGGCACAGGCATTGCGTACGAATCCACGCCTCCAGCTGGTGATTTCCTCGCACAGATCACCGTCAAATGGGAGGATGTCACAAAACCTGTCGAGGAACTTGGCGTTCGCCGTGTCATTGCTCGAAATGCAGTTGTCCTTGCCAGGCGCGGAGGATTGTTCCCGCTCATGGCACTGCCAGTAAGGCTGTTCTTTGGCGGAAAGTTCGGTGATGGCAAGCAAGCTACCCCCTGGATTCATCATGTGGACCATACGAACGCGATGCGCTTTTTGCTCGAAAATGAGAATGCGCGCGGCCCGTACAATTTGATTTCGCCGCAGCCCGCATCAAATGCAGAGTTCATGCACATGATCGCGAAAATATTACATCGCCCATACTGGTTTCATATCCCTGCGTTCCTGCTGAGAATTCCGTTGGGTGAAATGAGCGTTCTCTTAACTGAAGGGCGTTATGCACAGCCCAAACGTCTGATAGAATCGGGCTTCCAGTTTCGATTTGGCAACCTGGAAGATGCGATGGAAGATTTGCTGATTCGAAAAATACCCGATAAGTCGGGCATGTAGCCCGACACCATTAGCTGTTGGCGGATTGGAGATCCGCTCTACACTTAGGAGATTCCATGAAACGTACACTGATTTTAGTCTGCTTGTTCCTATCGGCCTGCGCGCCGTCCGTTGTGCCACAGGTGGAGCCGGCATCGCCGACGGCATATATTGATCCATCCTATCCCACAGTTGAATCCGCGCCAGCCGTATTGAGCCAGGTTTCGAGCGGGATCGAAGTCCGTGCAGAACGCGCCTGGCGCGATGGCAAACAAGTTAATGTAGATGTCTGCTTCACTTTATTGGATGCATCAGATTGGTCCGTTTGGGGTGCGAGCTTGCAGTATCCGGGTGCATCCATTCTTGATTTTGGATCCACTTTACTCAGTTTACAGGAACCTGTGGAAGGTCAGTCAGGCATCCGCTGCGACACGCTTTCGTTCCTCGATGTTCCACCTGATGCAGACCTGTCGAACGTGATCATCACGGTTGACTCAATTGCTGCGCAGCCACGCGCAGAGGACTATTGCACGATCTACATGCCCAAGATCCAGCAGGCACTGAGTGAGCGCGGCATCGCGATTACACTCGCATGCGCGGATGTGGCCGGGGTACAGACGATGCAAATCTCCAGCAAACCGGACACAATGTCCCAGGAAGAAGCGGAACAGATCGTCTACAGCGACGAGTACTACACGGTGAAAGGTCCGTGGTCATTCACCTTCAATCTTGGTCAGTGATGTTGTATAATCCGGCTATGTCTGATCCAAAGTTCGCTGGCACGTACTATTACACCCACACCTGAATTCTGCGGTGGTGTGTCATAAACGCGCCCACCATCGCGGGCGCGTTTTTATTTGTCCTAATCTCAGGAGGTTGATATGAACATCGAGGAACAAGTCGAATTGCTCATGCAGGGCACAGAATACGGAGACGATGAATTGAAGAGGGCAATGGCGTCCGAGTTGCGCCAGCGCCTGGAGGATGCGCACAAAGAAGGGCGTCCGTTACGCGTATATTGCGGGTTTGATCCCACTTCGACCGATCTGCATCTGGGTCACACAATCCCCATGCGGAAGCTGCGTCAGTTTCAGGATTTGGGACATGATGTCACTTTCCTCATTGGAAGTTATACCGCGCTGGTGGGTGACCCTTCGGATAAGAACAAGGCGCGTCCCATCCTGACCGAGGAGCAGGTTGCCCATAACGCGCAGACCTACACCGAGCAGGCCTTCCGCGTGCTCGACCCGCAGAAGACAAAGATTCGACACAACGGCGAATGGCTGAGTGAATTATCGCTTGTGGACTTGATTCGCCTGGGGCAAAACTTCACCGTTCAACAATTCCTTGCGCGCGACAATTTTTCCAGTCGTCTTGAAAAAGGTGAAGCCATCTATCTGCATGAAACCTTCTACGCGTTGATGCAGGGATATGATGCGGTTGCGCTGCAGACCGATGTGCAGGTTGGCGGCACCGATCAGTTGTTCAACATTATTGTCGCGGGCCGCAGGCTGCAGGAGGCTTTGGGGCAAAAGCCCTTGGTGGGCATCATCACCGGTATCCTGCCGGGAACAGATGGTGTGCAAAGAATGTCCAAATCAACTGGCAATATCGTGCCGATCAACTCAGGCGCGGAGGATATGTATGGGAAGTTGATGTCCATCCCTGACATGGCAATGGGCAAGTTCATGCGCCTTGCTACACGCTGGACTCCCCATCAGATTGAAGCGTTCGAAACAGAGCTGGGATCAGGAAAGTCACATCCACGCGATGTGAAGATGAAACTGGCACGCGAGATCACAAGCATCTTTTACGGTGATCACGATGCTCAAAAAGCGGAAGAGTCCTTTATTAAAACCTTCCAGCAAAAGGAAGTACCTGATGAGATGCCCGAATTTGAGCTGCGGACCGGGCAGACGGTCCTGGAGGTGATCCTAGCGGCAAAATTGGCAGCGAGCAAAAGTGAGGCCCGTCGCCTTTTCGATCAAAGGGGCGTCCGGCTGGATGGACAGACAATCGAACGAGGGGATGTGCCCTTCCCGCATCCCGGAGTTTTGCAGGTTGGGAAACGGAAATTCCTGCGAGTGAAGTAATAAAAGGAAACGGAACGGCGTGCGCTATTCCGTTCTTGATTCCTCTTCCGCAATCATCCTGAGAAACACCTCCACGATTCTGGGGTCAAGGTATGTTCCAGATATTACCTTGAGGTATTCGATAACCTTGTGCCGCGGCCAGGCTTTGCGATACGGCCTGTCAGACAGCAGGGCATCCCAGATGTCGACAACGGAGAAGATACGTGCTGAAAGCGGGATTTGCTCACCTTTCAAGCCGCGCGGATACCCACTTCCATCCCAATGCTCGTGATGGCAATAAGGGATGTCCAACGCGCCGCGTAAATACGCGATTGGCGAGAGGAGGTTGTAGGCGTAGACAGGATGCTGGCGCATCTCGCTCCATTCCGAGGGCGTGAGAGAGCCGGTTTTCTTGAGAATATGGTCGGGAACGCCCATCTTGCCAATATCGTGCAGGAGCACTCCGCGGCGGATGCTTACAAAATCGCTGTCTCTGATGTCCATGTATTTTGCAAGGCGCAGGGTAAGATCGGTAACGCGGCGCGTATGACCTTCCGTTTCCCGATCGCGGAGCTCAAGCGCACGCGCCCAGCCTTCCAATGTAGTGTCATAGGCCTGAATCAGTTCCTGATTCGACTGTTGCAAATTTTCAAATAGCTGCGTGTTGTCAATCGCGATGGCAGCCTGACCTGCCAGTGTATGCAGGAATTCCATCCAATCTGATGTCGGGGAGAGCGGGGAGCGATGGAACACTTCAAATACGCCTTTTATTAGGCCCTTCACGATCAAAGGTACTCCAATATAAGCAACGAAGCCTTCGTGCCTGATCAACGGTTCCTTTCTGACATCGGGTGAATCCTGAAGATCAGTGACCTGATAAGTTTGTTGTCTGATGATGACCTGGCCTGCCAGCCCTTCCCCGATTCTTAATTGTGGGCGGGTGGGCGAGGGAGTGTGGAAGCCGCCGCCGATCAGGTACGTGAGACTTTGAAGATCGGGATGATAAAGGGCAATATCCACAGCATCCACCGCGAGATGGGTGAGGGTTTGATCCATCACTATGTTCAGGGTCAGGCGCAAGTCGAAGGATGATACGATGGCGGCGTCAACATCGCGCAGAGTTGTCAATCTCCGTACCTGTTCCTGACTTTGTTGATACAGTTCCGCACGATGAATCGCGTTACCCGTTATCTCGGAAAGGATTGTAAGCAGATGTAGCTCTTCAGTAATCTGTCGGCCGGTTTCAATGGCTACCATCAATACACCCACTGGTCCTGCTGTGGATAGAATTGGAATACAGACCCCGCTCAGTCCTGATGCCATGCTTTCCCGGTTTTGTTCAAATAACAACGGGTCTTTTTTAAGTTCAGGGGATATATATCTTTTTCCTGTCGTGAAGGTATGACCCACAATACCTTCCGATGGCCCTAAAGATGTCTGTTTCAGTTTGGATTCTGCGCCGGTTGCAATTCGTTGAAATAACCTATCGCTGGCCTGATCGTAGAGCCATATGGAACCGTGAGGCGTATTGACCAGTTCCAGTGTTTCATTGAGCAGGATTGGAAGCATTTCAGCGACTGAATATGTCACACGTAAAGACATCGATATGCGGTTTATCGTTTCCAGCTCCTTCAGACGACGCTGTGTCTCATTATAGAGGCCGGCGTTTTCAATGGCCACCGCGGCCTGTCGCGCCAGGCTTGTTAGAAAATCCAACTCCCTGGGCACGAATTCCGTACCTATCCCTGAGCGCCAGATCGCGAGCAGGCCAGTGTGTCGTTCCTTCAGCAGAATGGGTATGCCCAGGATATGCTCATGGGGGTTTTGTTTCGTCCCTTGTACGGGGATCGCCCGCGCATCGTTCGCTGCATCGTTCACGATTTCTCCGACGTTCTGCAAGGCGATATTTCCAAGAATACCGGTCCCGATGGCAAGGGGATCGTTCTGGATTTCTTCAGAATCTATGCCGAGTGCCGCGATGGCGCGCAGGGTTGACGTGGATGGATCGGCTAAATATACTGCGCTGGTTTCGGCATGCAATAAATTCATTGCATAGGATGCAATTCGTTCCAGCACGATATCCAGTTGAAGGGTGGCAGAAATATCGTGGCCAACTTCTGCAATGGCGGCGGCTTCCTGGGCCTGGCGGTTTGTTTCCTGGAACAACCGTCCCGATTCGATGCATATGGATGCCTGATGCGCGATGCTGACAAGGAAATTTAATTCGGACTCGTTGAATAATCCGTTTTCTTTAAGCCTCCAGGCATTGATGACTCCTATCGATTTCCCGCGCAAGATCAAGGGTGACGACATCAAGGTCTCAAACTCCTCAGGTTTGCCAGGTACTGCAACTCTGCGAGGATCTTCCTTGGTGTCGTTGATGATTTCCGGCCTGCCATTGAGAAAGATGTTCCCTGTAATTCCTTCCCCGACCTTGCGTGTGTGTGCTAATAATTCTTTTCGATATATCCCATGGGCAGTAACGGTTTTGAGAGTAAGATTGTCCTCTTGCAGGAGATAAATGGCGACATGATTTGCGTTGAGCAGGTCCAGTGCGCGCTGCGCAATCTGATCCAGAGCGGGGATTACATCGCGCGTGGTTGCGATCTCGTTTGCAATATCCGCCAACGCCTCTATGATTTGGGATCGCCGGCTTTGTTCCTCAAACAGCCTGGCATTTTCGATGGCAGTCGCGGCATGTGTGGCGAGCATTTCCAGCAAGGCTTGTTCTTCATCCCCGTAAGCGTACGATCTATAACATTGAGCAGAAATCATTCCAATGACTTTCCCGCCTATTCGCATGGGGATTGCGACAATGGACTGCACATGCTCGGGTGAACCAAAGTGAAATACTTCTCTTTTGCCAATCTCCGTTTCATTCCTTAGGATGATGCTTTTACCCTCATTGATGACAGCGCCGGTAAGCCCCTTACTTGCTGGAATGCTGCGCGGCTCATAACGATGTCCCGCTTCGACGGTGTATACCGAGATATTTTCGCCTTTGGCTTCGTCTCGAAGTGCGACTATGAACACATCACAAGGCATCAACTTGCCTGCTGCCTCGTGTATGGCTATGTAAATTTGCTCGGAATCCTGGGTAAAGCGGATAATGTCCTGACTGATGCGATGGAGGACCGCCCGGCGTTCAGAGGCTCTCAGGGCATCCTGATACGATCGTGCATTTCCAAGGGCAATGGCGGCTGAATTTGCAAACGTTTGAGCG
>DATDRD010000656.1:0-3448 GCA_035291925.1 Anaerolineales bacterium | reverse complement strand
ATGAGACTCCAGGCAAGTCCATAATCCAGATCAATAAAGATGATCACATGGATGGTTGCATACATGAACGCGTACAAGCCCAGCGCGCGGCGGCGTTTGAGAGGCTCGCTCCATTTGAAAAGCGTATTGAGCGGCGTGCATGCCAGTGATAGGACGAGCAATGTAATCGCGTGACGTCCCGTGCGTTGCTCGAGTTCCTGAATGGGGTTAGCGGAAAGATTGCCTGTCGCAATATCGAAGAGCAAATGAAAGAGTGCAGACCATGCATAGACGTGCACGGCGATTTGAAGAGGGGTGTAGCGTTTGAAAAGTGACTTCATATCTTGTTTTATGAGTATCGTCCCGCAGGTTGTATGCAGAAGCCCAGGCTTTTTATCAATTAAGCCTGCGGGACGCTCCTAAACTTTAGTAATATCTTGTCAGGTCCATGCCTTCGTAAAGGTGGGCAACCTGTTCGGCGTATCCATTGAACATCAAAGTAGGACGCCGGCTCAGTTCGCCAATGCGACGCTCGGATGCTTGTGACCAGCGCGGATGCGAACGCTCAGGATTCACGTTGGAGTAAAAACCATACTCATTCGGACCGACCGTGTTCCACAGTGTTTCCGGCTGCTGATCGGTTAATTCGATCCTGACGATGGATTTGATCGATTTGAATCCATACTTCCACGGGACGATGAGCCGGACCGGCGCGCCGTTCGCATTGGGCATGGGCTGACCGTACAAACCTGTGGCTAAGATGGTCAGATCGTTCATGGCTTCGTCGAGTCGCAAACCTTCCTGATAGGGCCACGGGTAGAACGGGCTTTTCTGGCCGGGCATTTCTTCGGGGCGATGCACCGTCTCAAAACGGACGTACTTTGCATCCGATGTCGGTTCCACTTCCTTTAAAAGGCTTGCCAGTGGGAAGCCTGTCCACGGGATGACCATGCTCCAGGCCTCCACACAGCGCAAACGATAGATGCGCTCTTCCTGCGGGAACCGGCTAAGCAGATCTTCGATGCCGTACGTCTTCGGGTTGTTGACCATGCCATGGACTTCAACTGTCCAGGGGCTTGTTGTAAACTCTTTCGAAAGTGGATTAACGGATTCTTTATTTGTGCTGAACTCGTAGTAGTTATTATAGTGGGTGATGTCTTCAAATGAATTGGCGGGATCGCCCAGTTCATCGGTTTTGCCTGATGCCAGAACGACAGGCCCTTCATCCCCAGGGACAGTCGTTCCTGTTGCAATCGGCGCGCAGGCGGCCAACAGCGCGGAGCCGGTCAGGATGCCCGCGGCTTTGAGGAAATCGCGACGTGAGAGATATTGCGAATAGGGTGTGATCTCTGATGATTTGACGGGCACGGATTTGTATTTGTTGTCCATAATTACCTCTTATTCTTAGTGTCATTGTGAGGAGTGGCGCTCAGGATAAACTCCGTGAAGGGTCTCGCTCTTCGTTTTGGAGATTCTTCGCTCCCGTTGGTCACTCACATCGTCCCGACACTTGCACCGCACTGCGTTTGGTGCAGTGCAGGTGTGTCCTTCGGGAGAATGACATAACGTGAGGAGATTGCTTCGCGGAGTTTACACTGAGCGTAGCGAATGTGCTCGCAATGACATGTCTTAATACTCCTCTTCCAATAATGCCTTGATGTTCTCTTCAGTCTCTTTATATCTTCCTTCGCCGATGTGCACATAACGGATGCGGCCCTGCTTGTCGATCAAATATAACGCAGGCCAGTAATGATTCTTATAGGCCCGCCAGGTGGCGCCATCGTTATCCTGTGCAACGGCGTATTGAATATCATAACGAATAATCGCATCCTTGAGATTGGCGAGGTCTTCCTCGTGAGAGAACTCCGGATAGTGGTTGCCGATGATTACGAGTCCCTGATCTTTATATTTGCGGTGCCATTCCTTCAGGGAAGGCATCACATTCTGACAGTTGATACAACCGAACGTCCACATCTCAACCATAACGACCTTGCCGCGCAGGTCGGCCAGGCGCAGGGGCGAATCCACATTCAGCCAGGTATCGTTGGTTAGTTCGGGAGCAGGCCCGAGGTCCGGAAGTGAGGCGAGTTTCGGCACGGCAGATTCGGCTTGTCCCTGCGTCGTGCCCTGTGATGCACATCCAAAAAGAATAAATGCAGTCAATCCAATCACTGCTGAAAGCGAGCGTTTCATCATCAGCCTTCCTGATGAGGTCATTCTAAACAAACTTCCTTACAAAAGGATTACGGAAGTCTGAGGACTTGGTTAAGGGATGTGAAACGAAAACTGTGTGCCTTTACCCGCTTTGCTTTCGACTCGTATATCTCCCCCATGTGCGCGTATGATCCCGCGTGCGATGGCAAGACCCAGACCCGCGCCGCCCGTTCCTCGATTTCTGGATTTCTCACCACGATAGAAGCGTTCGAAGATGTGGGGGATATCCTCGGCGCGGATGCCTTCGCCCGTATCGCTCACGGTCACTTCCACGCTCGCGCCTGTCCGCCGTACCCAGACACTGACCCGGCCTTTGGGCGATGTGTGCCGCAGCGCATTGCTGATCAGGTTATTGAGCACGCGGCCAATTGCCTGTGTATCCATGAAGACGGGGTCCACATCAGACTCGACCTGACCTTCCAGTGTGATATTCTGTTGCTTTGTAAGCTCGGCAAAACTTTCGAGGGTATCTGAAACAAGGTCATTGAGCGACGCTTCTGCACGGTTAAGAGGAAATCCACCCGCATCGAGCTGCGCCATTTGAAAGAGATCATCGATCAGCGCAGAGAGCGAACGGACGTCGCGTTGCGCGGTGTTCAAATAACGCCTGACCGTTTCTGGGTCATCCACGATCCCATCGGATAATGCTTCAAGGATGGCGCGCATGGAGGTGAGCGGGGTCTGCAGGTCATGGCTCACCCATGCGATCAGGTCGCGGCGCAGGCCTTCGAGTTCACGCTGTTTCCGGTCGGCGGCTTGAAGTTGTTCCGCCATCCGGTTGAATGTTACGGCAAGCGCGCTGACTTCATCGCGGCCCTGTACCGGGACGCGCGTTTGCAGGTCGCCCTGTGAAAGCTTTTGCGCCGCGCCTTTGAGCAAATCGATGCGCTCGGTCACGGTGCTGGAAAGGAAATATCCCAGTATCATGGCTATCCCGCCTGCAAACACCAGCAGGACAATGGCGAGCAAAAGATCGTGCTCGCTGGCAAACATCAACTCGGCTGAGAACCAGACGTTAAAGAATGTGAGAAGGCTCGAAAGCGCGTATCCGCCGAGCAATGTCCAGCGCAGCGCAGGTGATGAATTGATCCAGCCGAAGCGGTATGCCGCAAAGCCAGCCAGTGCGGAAACAAATGCAGTGATGCCCAGGAATAAAGCCATCAACCCAAGTTCGTTGGATGGCGGAGACATGAGCAGTTTGAAGAAGCCCAGCGAGATGGCAAGGATGAGAACGATGCCAAGCACAAGGCGCGCA
>DATDRD010000655.1:0-7313 GCA_035291925.1 Anaerolineales bacterium | reverse complement strand
CGGCAAGGGGATGGGACGGCAGGCTTGGCCCAATACCCACCAGGAACCAGGCACCCGCGGCGAGCGCCACCCGCCAGAGAGATCGCAAATTAACCGACCCCCACCACTGCTGGAAGACATCGCTGAGCACGACAGCTCCGCACACGCCGATCAGGACGGTGAGCAGCCAGCGGTTCAGCGCGCCATCTGGTCTGAGGCGGTTCACCCATAGTAATGGCACCAGCAGGTAGAGCAGTCCCATCAAAGGCACTTCGAGCGCCAGACGGCCAACCATTCCCGGGGTCATGGCGATGCGCGCAGCCAGCACGTCATACAAGCCGGCTCCAATCCCGGAGCCCAATGTATTCATCGCTACATCCACAACGGAAGGCGTCCGCCCGGGGATGAAGAATTGCCCGGCTTCAATCCCGGCGCTGATCGCCGCCCCCAGCAGGATCGCAGTGTGCGGACGGCCCTGACCCAGGCGATACAGGAACCCGACCGGCAGGAACAGCAGAACATTTGCCAGCGCGTCGCGTGGTCCGATGTGAAACGAGAGCTGGAGGTGCCCAGGCAGAGCAAGGGAAAAAGGGTTCCACGTCAGGAGAAAAATCACCAGGACAATGTAGCCCAGCAAAGCAGCCGCCAGCCTCCTGCCGGTTGGGTTGGGGATGAGAACCGTCTTTTCGAAGGAAGATATTTTGGCTCCAATGGGTAGTAAAACAACTTCGTGAGTTGCATGACAGCCCTGTTCAAACAAACGTCGCGATCTCCTCCAGCGATTTCTTCTGGATTACAGGCACCTGCGCATCTTCGGCAGGGTAACCCACCACTAACAACAAAAACGGTTTTTCATCGGGAGGTAGGTGAAGGATATCGTTCAAGAATCCCATCGGGCTGGGCGTGTGAGTCAGTGAGACCAGTCCCGCGTTGTGAATGGCAGTGATCAACATTCCTGCGGCAATCCCAACGGACTCATTCACATAATAATTCTTAACTCTGCGGCCGTCCGGTAATTCGCTGTGATTTTTTCCGAAGATGGCAATCAAATATGGAGCGGTGTCAAGGAACGGCTTGCGCTCGTCCGTGCCGATCACTGCCAGGGCGTCCAGCCATTCCTGCGGCGCGCGGCGGTGATAGAACTCTGCTTCCTCCTGTTCCGCCGCGATGCGGATCTCGCGTTTGACTCTCGGATCGCTCACGACGACGAAATGCCAGGGCTGCAGGTTGGCCCCGTTGGGTGCGGTGCCGGCGGTGAGCAGGCACTCTTCGATGATCTCACGCGGAACGGGTCTTTCCGAGAAGTTCCGTACGGTGCGGCGTCTCTGCATCTCCTTGCGGAAGGCTGTTGCGCGTTGTTTCATTTCTTCGATGGGATATTCAATATAGGAAGACAGGGGTTGGAAATTTGCTTTTAACATGGTTGATCCTCATACTCATAGAAGAAGCAAGGTTTTGCCAGTATAGCATAATCATGCTCGTGTTTGTTTCTTTTTGTAATCTTGTTATATTCTTCACATGATCTTTACAATCGCAGGGTATCCTTTGGGCACAGTAAAACAGCAAGCCGGGAACCAATCCCGGCCTGTAAAAGGAGAAAACAAAATGAAAAAGACAGTTTTGATCGTTGCGCTGGTGGTACTGGCTCTCGGCGTGCTGGGTGTGGGGGCGGCTTTTGCGCAGAGCGGGCAGCCACCCTATGGTTCGATGATGATCGGCGGACGCGGCTATGGCCCGATGCACGATTACGTCGAACAGGCGCTGGCCGCGAAACTTGGCCTTACCGAAAATCAGGTGGAGGATCAACTGGCGGCGGGCAAGCCGATGTACCAGATCGCGCTCGATGGCGGCATCAAGCAGGAAGACCTGGCGAACTTCATGAACGAGGTCCACAAGGATGCGTTTGCCAAAGCCGTCAAAGATGGCGTGATGACGCAGGAACAAGCTGACTGGATGCTCCAGCGCACGCAGAACATGTACCAGAATGGCTATGGGGCGGGCAACTGTCCGATGCACAATGGGCAGGGCGGCGGTGGGTTTGGTAGCGGCATGAGGCGCGGCGGTGGCGGCTACGGAGCTGGAATGATGCGGCAGGGAACACAGAACCCGTAATAGTTAAAAACGTCCCGCAGGTTTCCTGAGATCAAGGATGTTTCCAGGAAAAAGCCTGCGGGACGGTAGTTTCCCAAGTGACAGTCACTTTTGCAAAGCGAGTGACGGTCACTTTTTGTTTCTTATACCCAACCCATTAATCGCGCAAGACTTGCAGTTAAGAATGTCACCAGGAATGCCGTGCCCAATGTGATGAGCACACTCACAGCCACCCATTTATAACTCTTGGTTTCCTTATAGATCGTAATGATCGTTGTCGCGCATGGATTGTGAAGAAGCGCAAACAGCATCAGGTTTATGGCGGTCAGCATGGTCCAGCCGTTGCCGTTGACGAGCAGATCGTAAATGCCTGTGCTTGTGCCAGGTCCATTGATCATCATGCCTGTGCCCATGTACACCATCATCATGGTTGGGACAACGATCTCATTTGCAGGGATGGCGACGATGTATGCAAGCAAAATCACGCCGTCCAGACCTAATAACATCCCAAATGGATTTAACCAATCTGAGATCGCGCGAGCAAGGTTTGTGTCACCCGTATGAATATTTGCAAGGATCCAAATGATCGCGCCCGCGGGAACAGCGGTCTGCATTGCGCGCCACAATACAAAGATGGTACGGTCAATGATGGATGTATATAAAATGCGGCTGACATTGGGTCTGCGATAGGGAGGCAGTTCCAATGTGAATGCGGATGCTTCGCCTTTCAAGACCGTTCTGGATAATATCCATGAGGCGAGGAAAGTGAACGCGACGCCGATCAGGACCACGCCGACAACTGTCCCGGCGGCGATGAAGGAGGTCAAGGCTGGGGAGAAGGATGCGGCCACGAAAACAGTAGCCAGCATAATTAAAGTCGGGAAGCGCCCGTTGCATGGGACAAAGTTATTCGTGAGGATGGCGATCAAGCGTTCACGAGGAGAGTCGATCACGCGAGTCGCGATCACGCCTGCTGCGTTGCATCCGAATCCCATGGCCATGGTCAGGGATTGTTTTCCGTGGGCGCCTGTTTTCTTGAACATCCAATCCAGGTTGAATGCCACGCGCGGAAGATAACCAAGGTCTTCCAAAAATGTGAAGGCGGGGAAGAAGATCATCATCGGCGGCAGCATCACGCTGACCACCCATGCGAGAGCGAGATACACACCGTCCCAAATGAAGCCCGTGATCCACCATGGTATTCCAACTTGATTGAAGAGCGCGCGCCCATAATCACCGATGCCAAATAACACAACAGCGAGCCAACTTGACACAACGTTCGCGCCTGAAACAGTAAGCCAGATGACAAAGCCAAGCAGGAGCAGCATAATTGGCAAGCCTGTATAAGGAGATGTGACGAGACGATCTATCTTTTGGTCGAAATCGTATTTTTTATTCGATGTAGTTTTTACAGCACGCTTCGCGATATTTTCTGCTTCTGTGTAAAGTGATTTCACGATCTCATCGCGAAAACCTGTGGAAAGACCGTTTCGTAATGATTCTGCTTTTGCCAAAATTTCATTCGCTTCCATATTATTTTCCTTTGTATACTTACTTCTTGAGCGGAGTGACGAGTGCTCTTCGAGGAACGAAGTCGAAGGACAATTTGATGTAAAACTTGACTGTCCTGAAATTCCTATCCTTCGACTTCGCCGCACACACCTGCCCTGGCAGGCGGCGCCAGGGAGAACAAGCCCATGCGGCTCCGCTCAGGACGAGGGGTATTTATTGCCTACCCTCAACCGACATCTTCGCGCTGAATTGCACATCTGCGCGTTGTTGACGTGAGACAATGTCACCCAGCTCGCCAGTGGAGAGAGCTTTCTGCACGCGCGCATCACCATCCAGCAAACGGATCGCGAGCCAGCGCGCATTTGGAATCCCAGGCGCCATTTGTTCGATCATCGGCACAAGTTCACTGACGGCTTTTTGGAATTCAGGTGTACCGCCCACACGCAAAGGTTTGGTTTCTATCTTGCCTTCTATCACATCCGCAACCGCGCCCAATAAAGTATGAACACCTTCACCGCTTCGCGCAGTAATCGCAATGGCAGGGATGCCGAGATCGCGGCTCAAGGAACGCGCATCCACTTCGAGGCCTTTTCGTTTTGCTTCATCCATTAGATTGATCGCAACCACAACATGCTCGGTAATTTCCATAACCTGTAAAACAAGATTTAGATTTCTTTCCAATGATGTTGCATCGGTCACAACAATTGTGCAGTTTGGCTGTCCAAACAAAATAAAATCGCGTGCCACTTCCTCATCCTGTGATGCTGAAAGCAGCGAATAAGTCCCAGGTAGATCAACCAGTTTGTAACGCATCTTGTTGAATTCAAATCCGCCTTCGGCGCGAGTTACGGTCTTGCCAGGCCAGTTACCTGTGTGCTGCTTCAACCCAGTCAGCGCATTGAATAGCGTGGACTTGCCCGTGTTCGGATTGCCAGCCAATGCAACCACGCGGTCGAAGTCACCGACCTTGATTCCCATCTGCTCCAGTTGCGTAAAGGCGGGACAGGCTTCGCAGTGTTCGCTTGGTAAAGATATTTTTGTGTTTGTCATATTTCCTCATCTAAAGCATGATGAACACGAAGGTCGCAAGGCTACTCCCTTGAGTCCCTTGTGTTTAGTTAAATCTCGGCAGGAACCTTCCTGTACGTTCCTCGTATTTGCAGTATTCGTCGCCAAATTGTTCGATCATTGCCTGCTCTTCGGTATCCACTCGTAATGCGACCAAAACCCCGAACAAAATTGTTGGAATGAAAGTCAGAATGATGTTACCGGCCAGCAGACCGCCGCCCAAATAATTCAAGAGATAAGCGGTGTAAATGGGATGCCTGATCCATTGGTATGGACCGCTTTTCACCATTTTTTGCCCTTCCATAGTTACCACGAGTGAATTGAAACTCCTGTCAAGGTGGTAATGCGCAGCGCCCAGCAGCGTAATGCCGACGAAAAGCAGGAGAGCGCCTGCCCATCTAACCGCCACGGGGTATTTCAAGGCGTATGCAAAGTTAAAGACACCTGGAAAGAATATGTACTCCGCCCCAAATACTAAAGCAACCAGTGCGGCGATACCGCCCGCGATCAGGCTGGGGCTTTTCTCCCGGATGGTCACTTTGCCTCTTCCCTGTTTTGCGCGCAACTGGGAGATAACCCTGATGCTGAACATGGCAATAAACGATAATACGAAAAGCCATCTAAATACACTCTCTGCGTTCACCTGAAACTCCTTGCGGAACTTTATATTTAACTAACAGGCTTGACCCATATTTGCGCTGCCTGGTCTTTTCGCAATGCGATCAATGTTCCGCGAATTCGATACGCGCGCGGGTCGCCAAAAAAGTTTTGCAGTTCAGGGTAGATCATCGTGCCCGGCGTCAGCCCCAGATCCAAAAATCGTCTGCGTGTAAAACCTTGCACGGCTTCATCCAAAACCACGATTTCGGCACGCTGGTCATACGATAACTCAGCCAGCGGGACCGCGCTCGCTTTCGATATTTCACTTTCGGGCAATGCGGCAACACTTACATTTGCGGCCACCGCAGGTGCAAGCCGATATTCAGTTTCTCCATCCGTTAATAAAATCCGTTTTGGGCTTCGATCCAAAATGCGGATGGTTTGTCCCAAACGGAGTCCTGCCGCCAGAATCTGTTCAAACGCGATCGCAGGTTCATCTTCAAGGTGCACGATTCTTACAGGACCCTCAGCCTGCCACGCCGTCAACGGCATTCCCTCCGCCTTGAGCAGAGTCCCCTCACGGGTAGGGATGGGATCGCCATGTGGATCACGCGTCGGATGTCCCAGAGCCGCATCCAGATCATTGAGTTGTGTTTCAGTCAGAGAGTGTTCTCGGCGCTCGGATTCGCTATGGATTTTTTCCAAAGGCATGCGTGCTTCATCTGTGAGATAGCGTTCCCACAAACGATGCGCGCGGACAACGTGCATCGCCCAGCGTTCACCCTGCGTGGTGAGTTGCACATCCGAGCCGCGTGATTCGAGCAGACCTTGAGTTTCCATATCCTCGATAAGACGGGTGACACGGCCGCGTGGGATATCCAGGGCCCCCGCCAGAGATTCTGGGGAAGCTTGTCTTCCATGTTGCTCGCGGTCGAGCAGGTGCTTAAGTGCATCTTCCACCTGTTCACGTTCTTGTGCGATGCGATAGGTTTTATAGATCGCAACTAATCCAACGCGCGGAAGAAATATTGCCGCAAGTAAAACAATCGCTATGCCGATCCAGAGTGTTGTATTCATATTTATCTACTTCCTAATTTGGGTAAAAAACGACCTGTGCGTTTCATATACTCGCGGTAGTCATCGCCGAATTTTTCGATGAGATTGGCTTCCTCCTGCGGCGTGCGGATTGCCATGGCAATGAACGCAAGCACACCCAGGGTGGCGATGAACCAGTTATCTGCCATCATCCCAAAGGAGATAAACATGGATGAGCCAACTGTATAAAGCGGATGGCGCACCCAGCGATACGGTCCACTGGTGACAAGGGTGTGTTCCTTGCGTGTGGCGCTGGTGGGTGTAATGCCACTCCCTATACTGCTAAACAGCCAGTAGACCAGGCCCGTGCATACGATCCCAATCGCAACGCCAAGCCAGCGTACCCATTCCGGGAGCCCAATTTTGGACCATGCCATCCAGAAAGGGTTGAGCAGGTACACGAGCGGACTAAGCCAGAGAACCAGCCCGCCGACCTTTATGACTGTCATCATTGCTGTGCCGTCAACTTTGCGGGAAATTTTTTCGCCTGTGTCTTTGTCCGCTTTGCGCCGGAAGTAGGATGAAATGCCCACGCCTGTGAAAAGGATGACGGCGGCCAAGATGCGGAAGATATTTTCGTTCATTGTTGTTTCCTTTGTGGTTCGGTGGTTGAGTAGCCCCGTGTTCTTCGGGGTGTATCGAAACCACCATGTAAGTGAATTAATTTTAGTTACCTGGTGGTTTCGACACCTGCACTTCCGTGCTGGTGCAAGTGTACGAGCGAGAAAAGCACACTTCGACAGGCTCAGTGCGTCGCTCGCTCTACTCAACCACCGGTGTGTTATTGAATCAAACGTGGCAGTAATCGCCCCGTTCTTTTCATATAGTCGCGATATTGATCGCCAAAGTATTCGAGCATGAGCGATTCTTCGAAGCCGATGCGTGAGGTGATTTCAAGGATGGTCATGCCTGTCCACGTAAGACCGACCAGCCAGTTGGCCGAGATAAAAAGAGTCGACCCCATGATG
>DATDRD010000654.1:0-1614 GCA_035291925.1 Anaerolineales bacterium | reverse complement strand
TGGAACAGCGGATTCCATTTACTGGTTTCATGGGCGTTGCGGTTGAAAGGGATTCCCGTTGCTTATTTCGCGTGTCATTCGGGCATGAGTCATTGCGTGCTGGGGACGAACCGCGAGAATGTGCGGAAAGAGATGCCTTGCAAGTCGTGTGTGTATCAATCAAGAACGCTTTATACAGGTGCGAATCCACACTGGTTTACTTTTGAGCGTGATAAAGAACTCGAACGTGCTTTGAAGAATCTAAGTGTCGAGGAATTATCCAGATTCGAGTGGAAATTAAGAAACCAACCCGTCATTGCGAGCCCCGAAGGGGCGAAGCAATCTCTGCGTAACGAGGAGGAAATTGCTTCGCCGGCCTTGGTCTCGATACACCCTTCGACGAACACTCAGGGCTACTCGACCAGCGACCTCCTCGCAATGACCATACCTTTAGGCGCTTTATGTCTGCCCGGCTTGCGATGGATCCTGCGAATCCATCATCTGAATGACGACGAAAATACGCGTTATCTTTTGCGGGAATATATTCTGTCGGCGTGGAATGTCGCGCAGAAGTTTGCGGACTTTCTCGATCAGACTCGGCCGCGGGCTGTGGTCGTGTTCAACGGACAGTTCTTCCCCGAAGCGACCGCGCGCTTCATCGCGCAGAAGCGCGGACTGCGCGTCATCACACATGAGGTGGGACTGCAACCTGCGTCCGCATATTTCACGGATGGTGAAGCGACCGCCTACCCGATTCACATCCCTGATGATTTTGAAATGAGTGCTGAACAAAACGAAAAGCTGGATGCTTATCTTGCGAAGCGCTTTCAAGGGGACTTCACGATGGCGGGCATCAAGTTTTGGGCGGATATGAAGGGACTCGATGAGTCGTTCCTGCAAAAAGCCGCGGGGTTCAAACAAATCGTTCCCATCTTTACCAACGTCATTTTCGATACCAGCCAGCCGCACGCCAACACGGTCTTTGAAGATATGTTCGATTGGCTCGATATGGCGCTGGAGGTCATCCGGGCTCACCCTGAAACGCTATTCGTGATCCGCTCGCACCCCGACGAGTTGCGCGTCCGCAAAGCCAGCCGCGAGACAGTACAGGGCTGGGTCGAGGCGAACGGCGTGGACAAACTTGAGAATGTCGTGTTCGTTGCGCCGAAGGAAACTTTGAGTTCCTACGAGTTGATCACCAGGTCGAAGTTCGTGATGGTCTATAACTCGACCATCGGGCTGGAGGCTTCGATCATGGGTGCGGCGGTGCTGTGCGCGGGCAAAGCGCGCTTCACCCAGTACCCAACCGTATTTTTCCCACAATCGTTGGATGAAGTAAGAAAAAAGACGGAAGAATTTTTGGAGGCAGAAAAAATCGAAGTGCCTGCGGAATTCAAACGCAACGCGCGCAGGTTCCTGTATTACCAGTTGTTCAGAACGTCCCTGCCGTTTGGCGACTTTCTTGAGCCGTCCGTCCGCACGACGCAAACGAGATTGAAGTCGTTTGGGTTGGAGGAGTTGGTGAACTCACCTGCGATGATGGCGATTTTGGAGGGGATTCTGGAAAGCGGGGATTTTTTGAGGGAAATTGACAAAATTTGACAAAATTATATAAAGTTGTATAATGAATATAGA
>DATDRD010000653.1:0-6879 GCA_035291925.1 Anaerolineales bacterium | reverse complement strand
TTTTTGTGAAGTGAAGAAAAGCGCTCGTTCGGCGATCATATAGAGCGCTGCGAGACCCGTCCATGCCAGCGCGTCATAAGCTGTTGGTACTTTGAAGAGGGTTAAGGCCTGTCCAAATGCAACGGTGAACGTCAGTATCCCGGCCCATGCCCATGCGGGTGAATACCTGGATGTCTTGAAATAGGATGCACTGAAAGTGAATAATGCGGTCGCGATCAACGGCACAGCTACACCAACCCAGGGAATGTAGGCCTCGCGCCCGCGCAAGATGACAGATTCCATGACGGCATAAGCAACCAGGGCGTATCCCACACTGAAGACAGGCGCGTGGTGGAACTTCCCGCGGCTCTTCTGCATTTTATTCAGATAGATTGCGATGGGTGTATAAGCCAAAATCGCGAGAAGGGCATAACCGAGAGTCTGTGCGGCGTAGGGAACGTTGAAAATGTCGAGCGACAACTGAAAAGGCCAGACGAACAGCAGACTGGCAATGACTGTTTCAACGACTCGATTATAGAGATGCGCCATAATAGCCGCTGAGAGTACGGTAACCAAGAGCGCCGTCAGAAATGAGTATAGATCAGGAGCGGAGACAAATATGCCCACTATACACACCAGGTAAGTGAAAACGTGGAATGGCAGGCGATATTCCTTGGCGCGCTTGAGTAATACCTGACCAACACCGATATATATCAGACCAAATCCCGTCAATACTGCGCCGAACCAGGGACGCAGCAGGTCTGTGTCATACCACGCAACCGCAGACCAGATTGGTAATAACAATCCAATCGGCCAGAGGAAGATGGCTTTGCCAAGACCATGCGGCAACCAATTCGACATTGCTGAAAGTGATGAGTGACGTCCGCCATCTTGCAGGATGAAAGAAAGCAAATATACAGCGATGGTCATTCCAAGCGAAACAAGCGCAGGGCCGCTAGTCCAGTTCCTGGCATCCAGCAGATAAGCAAAGGGCAGAAGAAACAGAGCAATTGGAGTAAGGATATGCGCCCAACCATAAAGCCATCTGTTATGCGCCGGAGTCTCTTGCAGGACGGCCCCCAGGCCGACATATGCCACTGCCAGAGCGCCCCAGGCAAAAGTCAGCCAGGCAATTCCTGGCGCGGTCTGCATTTGCACGGCATCAAACCACTTAAGGATGGCAATGGAGAACGGCACGATGAACAAGCCAGTCGCAATCAATGTATAGCGGGATCGTCCGAATAAGTATGCACACATTCCCAAATCGAGCGACGCAAGTGTCATCGCGATGACGCCAGCCCAGATCTTATTATCGAACGTGATTACGAAACCACCCAGCGCGGCAAGGCTAATCAGTATCAGCCCCGTTGTATTGAGGGCTTTGACATAGTTTTGGATTATGTTTGATTCGATCGTTGCCCGTCCTACGCGCTGACCGATAAGAATGTATGAAAGAGCCAGGACTGAGGCGACCGTTGAATACCATTCGATGGGAATCCCAGTCACTCGCAAGGCGAAGAGGACTGTCCCAATTGAAGCGCCAAGCGCGGCGTAGGCAAATACCAGAGTAGGGAACTGCCACGCCAGCACGTAATATCCGACTGTGGCAAAGAGGAAGCCCATCATGTGTCCGACGGGGGGCTGTGCGGGCGAGAACATCACATAGAACACACTGGCGGGGATCAAAATCTGTGCGAGATAGCGCGCAGCGCGCCCAAATTCGCGCCAGACCACTCCTGCTTTCGAGTAGCGGCTCGCAACTATCGTCATCAACGCGCCTGCAGCCGTGACGGATGTCACGCTCCATTCGGTTGGTAACCTAAACAAGCGGGTGAACGTGAACAATATACTGGCGCCACCAAGCAGGGTGAGATAATCGAAGAACTCGCCCTGCAACCGCCAGGCTGTGAACGCATACAGTGCAGTGCAGAAGATTGTGACGATCAGCCAGTAGATTGGGCCATTGACACGTTGAGCCAGGCCGCCGAACTGATAGATCGCCGCGAAATCAACCGCGACGAGGACGGCTCCGATGCCAGTGAGAACCGTGCCAGCCTGGGTTAACTTGAGACGAGTCCGTATTGCCCATCCGCCCGCGTAGAATGATAGTGGCACAGACGCAATAAAGAGTAATTGAAGGGCTGGTGAGAAATTACTCCAGAAGAGTATCACCAGAACACTCGCCGAGATCACGATCATGAACGCGCCAAGATAAAGCAGGGCGCGCAAAAGCGCGCCGGAGGTGGCGGCTTCGGTGATCACTTTGCGCCAGTCAATCGGCGGGCGCCTGGGCTTGGGAGGCGCGGCGGGTTTTGGAGCAGCCTTCGGCTTTGGAGGTGATGCGGGCACGTGTTTCACCACCGGCACGGGAGTCTCCATCGGTTTTGTTTCCACTTTCGTCACAACAGGAGCGGGCTTTTCCGGTGCAGGCTTTATTTCCACAACGGGTGTGGGCTTGACTTCTACAGGAGGAGGAACGGCAACGGGTTTAGGCGGGGGCGCCAGCGGTTCTTCTCTGCCCACCGGAATAGGCTCCACCTGTGGAACTTCCCGGGGACGCTTGATTCCCTCAAGTAATTTTCTCTGACGCTCACCCACGCGGCTTTGAATGATCCCGGCTCTGTAATCACCAATATCCGAGCGGTGTTCATCCACCCATTTTTGCAGATAATCGAGATGGCCCAATTCCTCCAACAGTCCGCGCTCGAAGGACTCCCCGCAATGTGAGCATTTGACCAATGCGCTTTGATCTGATACACGATCGCAGTTTGGACATTTCATGTTCACCACCTTCTGGGACTATATGGAAAAATTTAGGTACATTATTGCATTTTCCGGCTACGAATACAATAAGCAATTTCATTACAATTCTGCGCATCTTCAACTGCCAAAGCCAGATTCATCACTGCCAAAAACCGCCAGGTTCCTGAACAAAAAAGGATGAGAATTTCTTCTCATCCCTTCAAATTACTTCATCACAACTCCGCTTCTTGGAGGGATTCTGAATTTCAGGCGACCATTATCGACTGACACCTCTGAAACCTCTCCGAACACCGCTTGTGGACTTTCTTCCGACTCGTACGCGACCTCAACCGGCTGAGGCGATTCTGAAGCGTTCAATGCAATGACGAATGTATTGCCTTCCAACGAACGTGAGAAAGCGTATGTACCCTCTGCGGACCACAACCTTCTGAAATCGCCGCGTCGCAGCGCGGGATTCTTCTTGCGCGATGCGATGGCCTCCTTCACATAACCCAGCAGGTCTTTATCCCATTTGTTCTCATCCCATGGAAAGGACTTTCGGCAATCGGGGTCATGCCTCCCGTCGATGCCAATCTCATCGCCATAATATATACACGGCGCGCCAGGGAAGGATAACAGGAAGAACCAGGCGAGTTTAAGTGCATTCTTATCACCACCCGCGCAGGATAGGAAGCGCGGCGTATCGTGGCTGTCGAGCAGGTTCAGTTGTGAATACGTAATCTCTGGTTTATATAACCAGAGATTGTGATCGATCTGGTCTGCAAATTCGTGCGCGTCAATGGAGTGTTGAATGCCATGGTAATTGGGCTGCTGATGCAGGACTCTGAGATCAAGATGTGTGCTGGAAAAGAAACTCAGGCAGGGTTTGGTAACTTCGTAATTCATCACCGCATCGAATTGGTCGCCCTGCAGCCAGCGCTGGGCCTCATGCCAGATCTCGCCAACGATATAGGCTTCATGGTTGATCTTTCGTACGCGATCGCGAAATTCCTGCCAAAAGGAATCATCGTCAATTTCCGTGGGCACGTCCAGGCGCCAGCCGTCAATGCCAAATCTGATCCAATATTCGGCAACTTCAAATAGAAACTCGCGCACCACCGGTGAGTTGGTGTTGAACTTGGGTAATGCAGGCAGATTCCACCAGCCGCGATAACCGATGGCAGTGATACTATCTTCATGTGCCAGTGCCTTGAGTTCCTGCGGACCCGGATAGGCTCCCCAGTGCTGATGCCTGTTCAGTCGTTCGGGGTCGAAGAAGAACCAGTCTCTATACGGTGAATCATCGCCACATTCAAGCACGTGATGGAATTGCCAGAAGCCGCGTGAAGCGTGGTTGAACACACCATCCAGGACAATGCGGATATTTTTCTCATGGGCCTTATCGAGCAATTCGCGGAACGCGTTGTTTCCGCCGAGTAGCGGGTCCACGTTGTAATAGTCGTAGGCATGGTAGCGATGATTGGAAGCAGAGGCAAATATCGGGTTGAGATAGAGAGCCGTGATCCCCAGATCCTTCAAGTAGTCCAGCTTTTCAGCGATCCCGTATAGGTCGCCTCCTTTGAAGCCATGCGCGGTTGGCGGAGAGTCCCATGATTCGAACGGAAGATTGCCGGATGGATTGCGTGCGCTCTTTGCGAAACGGTCCGGGAATATTTGATAGAAGATAGCGTCTTGTACCCAGTCAGGAGTGGTCATGTAATAGCCTCGGTATAGGAATTTGGATGATTTTATCTTATCAAACAGGACGTTTTTGGTTTGAAACTGTTACTGCAATTTATGACTTGATGACGATTCTTCTGTCAGAAGCGTGACGACAAAAAACAAGCACAGCCGCTCGGGACTGTGCTTTAGTCTGAAAATTCTAAAAGGAAGGATTACCGGATCGCCTCCTCGGTAGCGGCGTCAAAGATATGGATATTGTCCATGTCGAACGCGACAGAAGCCTGTTGACCGACGCGCAGTTTTGAGCGCGGGTCGACGCGGGAGACGAAGGTATTCTTCCCGCTGACGAGATAGAGGAAGATCTCATTGCCCATCAACTCGGTCACATCCACTTTGACGGCGACCTTTTCGGCATCGATGTTCGGTGGTACGAAATCCACATCGTGGATATTCTCGGGTCGAATGCCGAAAATGACATCTTTGCCTGCATGTGATTCATAAGGTTTGGCGCGGCTCGGGGGGATCGGCACTACAAAATCGCCCGTATCCACGACCAGTTTGCCGTCGTCTCTGCGAAGCTTGCCGGGGAAGAAGTTCATGGCAGGTGAGCCAATGAAACCGGCTACAAAAAGGTTGTTCGGGTAATCATACAAATGCTGAGGGGTATCGAGCTGTTGCAGGAGGCCTTTGTTGATGACAGCAATACGGCTTGCCATCGTCATGGCTTCGATCTGGTCGTGCGTGACGTAGATGAACGTAGTCTGCAGCCGCTGGTGCAACTTGTTGATCTCGGCGCGCATTGCCACGCGCAGTTTCGCATCAAGGTTCGACAATGGTTCATCGAACAAAAAGACTTTTGGCTCGCGCACGATCGCGCGTCCCACCGCCACACGCTGGCGCTGGCCGCCCGATAGCTGGCGCGGCTTGCGTCCAAGCAGATCCTGAATGCCGAGAATATCCGCGGCTTCCTGCACCCGGCGCTTGATCTCATCCCTCGGCACTTTGCGGAGCTTCAGGCCGAACGCCATATTATCGTATACAGAAAGGTGAGGATAGAGAGCGTACGATTGAAAGACCATGGCAATATCACGGTCTTTCGGGGCTACATCATTCACCACGCGATCACCGATCTTGATCTGCCCGCTGGTAATTTCCTCGAGTCCTGCCAGGCATCGCAACGCGGTTGTTTTTCCGCAGCCTGACGGGCCTACAAGTACGAGGAACTCCTTGTCAGCAACATCGATATTCAAATTGCTGACAGCAGTGACGTCGCCAAACTGTTTGACGACATTTTCAAATGCTACTTTTGCCATGGTTCTTGCCTCCGTTTCGTGAGAATATAGTGACTAAATTATACTCCCAGTTCACGGGAAATCTTATGAGATCTGGCACGAATTTTTCAGGATGAGAATCCGCAATCCCCTTCGGGGAAGCTGACGACACGTTTCAGGCGCGTTCCCGTGGCTCCCGGTTGACCAGCCATACCCCGATCAGGATCACCGCCCCGCCTAGTAATGATGCCCATGTGACCGGCTCCGCCAGAACAATCGCCGCAACGGCAACGGCCACCAGCGGCTCGATGTAAAGAAATACCCCTGTCTGCGCGGCTGATAGTGCCTGCAGTGCGTCATACCATGCGATGTATGCCAGTCCCGAACAAAAAATACCGAGGAAGAGGATAGCAATCCAGCCATTCACGGTGAGACGCGGAATTTCTGACAGCCCTTCACTGGGAATAAACAAGAATGAAGTAAAGACCCAGCCAAAAGACATCACATAGAACATCATCAGGCTGGCCGGGTACGATTTCAAGCCGCGACGCGAGAGCGTTGAGAATACCGCCCAGTTGACTGCGCTGATCAGGATCAGCACATCACCCGGCGCGCCGAACTCCCCGATTGAAATCGACGTGATATCGCCATCTGAAACGACGACCAGCACACCTATGAAAGCCAGCAGGATGCCAGAGATCGTTACCCAGCCAAGCCCTTCCTTCAACACCAGCCAGCCGAGCAATGCCATGAAAACTGGTGTCGTTGCCACGATCCAGGCGGTGGTACTGGCCTCAGAGGTGACCAGTGCATTTGACTGGAGCCATTGGTGGAATGTGATGCCAAGAAAACCAAGCAGGGCAAAATATCGCCATTCGTTTTTATTTGGCAGGGTGAATTGTCTGCGCAGGACAACAGCAACTCCCAGGATGACCACTCCCATGGCAAAGCGCAACCAGACGATTGTGATGGGAGAAGCATAGGCTAACGCGACCTTGGTAGCGATGAACGAGGCTCCCCATACGACCACCGCAAAAAAGACTTCGATGTAAGGGAGGAGTCCGGGATTGGGCATGGATATTCCTTGAGAGAAAGATTGGTCAATTATAAAACCTGACCATATTTGTTTTGACTTCGCCCGCGGTTTGTTGTAAACTCTTATTGAACATTATCGATGACAAGAGAGGAGAGTATCCAATGGAGC